>CAZBSU010000028.1:0-12967 GCA_964494745.1 uncultured Planctomycetales bacterium
ATCATTTTTACCAAACATGCCGAGTGCCGGACAACCCGTAATTTTCATACTTTGAACGCGAAGGCACTTGCTGTGACTCCTCAGTCTCCAGCAAGTACCTTCGCATCACACTCGTCAATAACCGTTTGCCCCCCACCTTAACCACCTACGCCCCTACTGTGAATGCTTCAAAATAATCACACAGGCACATGAACATCCTCCCCAGGGCAACTCCGTGCACAGCCAAATATAATATTGATATTTTAAAATTTTTCCTGATAATAGATTAGATACCTTAGGTCAATCTTTTACGTACGAGTCGCTATTGAATGACATCAAATCCACGCAAGCCGCGAATACCGATCAAACGAAAAGGATCGTTTTTTGTTTACATCCTGCGCTGCCGCAACAGCCAACTTTATACCGGATACACGAATAATCTGCCGCGCCGCCTGCGCGAGCACACGACCGGCCGGGGCGGGGCCAAATCCCTGCGCGGGCGAAAACCCATTCGGTTGGTTTATGCCCGGGAATACAAATACTTCCGCTGGGCCCTCAGAGAAGAACGGCGGATCAAAAAATTGTCCAAACAATCTAAAGAGACCTTGGTAAGTAAGGCGGGGGCAGTCGCCTCAACTGCTCATGCCGTCATGAAATGAATCTTGAATAGGAAGGGAGAAGGCAATGAACTTTGGCCGTCATGAAATACACGAGAATAAAGTCATCATCAAAATCAGAGACCGAATCTGCGAAAATGCCGACGAGCTTTTGAACAGCCCGCTCTTCATGGAGATCCTCAATCGTTCTTTGGCAGAACTGCAGCATCACGATTCTTACCTGTTGGATATCTTCGGGACCCATTCCATCCGGCCCGCGGACCAGGAACGCCTTATTCAGACACTTCATTTCCTGAGCAAGATGAGCGCAGATCTTGTCCCCAATGTCGTACCGGGTTCGGAAATCTTTTTCAAGGACAAAAAACTTTTCAATGAGTTTATCGAATATCTTTATAACTATTGGCGCAGTTATGACCGCTTTATTATTTGTGAATCCGAAGAGAGCCGTCAGGATCAACGGCCTTATCGTGTTTTCAACAATACGATCGAACAATTAACGCATCTGGTCCGGGCGGTTTACCGCGATATCCAGGAGAACATCACCGGCACGCATCCGCGGATCTACCGCCAGATCCGCGCCGGGGCCGAGGTCGCCAGCATTGCCGCGGCCAAGGATATTCCGTTTTCATCGCGGACCTACAAACAACTTAACCGGGTGCCGTTGATCCGCCAGATCCTGATGTATCCGCCTCTGATCCTGAACCCCCCCATGAACAAACGCAAGGGCCTGTTTGAAAAAATAACCGCCAATCCGCTTGCCCGGCTTAAGCTCAATCCAGAAGAATGGCTGGGATACCCGGCCAAGGTCGGCGGTCTGGTGATCATCATCTATTTCCACCGGAACTTTTACGAATTGGGGTATTCCCTCTGCAATCTGTTTGAACTGGCCGCCGACGACGACCTGAAACGCCAACCGGATGCGGTCTATTGTTACGGTGTCCCAAGCTCGACTCTTAAAGGCCTCGGACAATCCCTGACCGTTTTTTATGATGACATAGAAAACAACCTGTTGGCGGGGGCCGTTCCGCATGACGCCGAATTCGGGTATTTCGGTTATCTCAAAAAAATGGTCCTCACCCTGCATAATGTCATCATGCTGAAGCGGGGCATCCTGCCCTTCCACGGCGCCTTATTGAACATTATGCTGCCTAAAGGGAAGGATGCCACGATCTTACTGATCGGCGACACCGGGGCGGGCAAATCGGAAACGATCGAGGCCTTGCGCGACCTGGGCAAAGACGAGGTTCGCGACATGATTATTATCGCCGACGACATGGGCTCCATTCGGCTCCCTGAGAGCGGTCCTCCGCTGGGATACGGGACGGAGATTGGTGCTTTTCTACGGCTGGATGATTTGAAAAAAGGTTACGCCTTCGGCCAGATCGACCGCGCGATCATCATGAGCCCCGATATGATCAATGCCCGCATCATCCTTCCGGTGACGACTTTTGACAGGATAAGCCACGGCTACAAGATCGATTTTGTCATCTACGCCAATAATTACGAGGAGATCGACCAAGACCATCCGATCATCGAACGTTTTGAGACAGCCGAACAGGCACTGCGGGTTTTTCGCGAAGGCACGGTCATGAGCAAAGGGACCACCGCGTCCACCGGCCTGGTACATTCTTATTTCGCGAATATCTTCGGTCCGCCGCAATGCAAGCAGCAGCACGATCAGATCGCCCAGAAATATTTTGAGGCCTTTTACAAGTGCGGCCTTTTTGTCGGCCAGATGCGGACGCGCCTGGGTATCTCCGGTTATGAACGCCGGGGACCGGAAGAGGCGGCGCGGGAACTCTTGCAAACTCTACAAAAGCATTGATGAGCCCCAGGCGCCCTTGCAAAAAGATGGCTGCCGTTGTTATCAAGGGCCGGCCCCGCATCCCTGGTAATTCATAAGCGATAAATGATACGACTCACGGCGCCAAAAAAGATTACTTCTGAGATCGGCATGCCCTGCGGCTGGATAAAAAGAAACAGGGGCCTGATCATGACTCTTGGGATCGTATTCCTATGCCTAGTCTTAGGATGGCTCGGGGGTCAGCAGGTCCTCAAGGAATTTATCGACGAGATTTGGATAACCGCCTTCCTCAACAATATCGGTACATGGCAAAACGAATATCCCGACAATCCTTGTTTCGTCTGGAGCCGCGAATTATTATTCAAACCCATCATCTGGCTGCCGGCCTTTTTCCTAGGCCTTGCCTTAGCCGCGAAACACAGCTCAAAAAGGATATTTGACACAAGCGCGTGCATCCTCCTGTTGATCTTCTCCTTTTATTTCTGTTTCTCGTCGGGGCAGAGAGGTTTTTTTGCTTTCGATCAGTCCATTGTTTTCGACGGCAGTTACAGGATCCTTTCCGGACAAATCCCATACAAAGACTTCGTGATTCCCTTTGGTCCTATGGTTTTTTGGACACAGGCCCTCTTCTTCAAACTCCTTGGGGCCAGCTACGCTTCTTATATATTCGGCGCTGCATTCATCAATACTCTCGTCACGGCGATCAGCATAATATTGCTAAGAATCCTTTTCCCGGCTTACCGCATTCTTTCGTATCTCGCCGGACTACTGACCGCCGTATGGTTTTACGCCCCCTTTGGGACGCCGTGGATGGAACAAACCGCATTCTTCTTTTCGCTCCTTGCCTTTATCGCCCTTTTGTTTTCATTGCAGCTCCAAAACCGTCATCCCATCATTTATAGCCTGCTCTTGTTCGTTTCCGGCCAGTTGGCCGTCCTGGCCCTTTTGAGCAAACAAAATGCAGGGGTGTTTATCTTCCCGTTATATTTTTTCGTAATGATTGCATTTGATGCGCCTGATTTTAAAAGGGTCGGCCGTAATGCGGGGATATTCTTGGCTGGAGTCATGGGGGGCATGGCGATCTTCTGGGGGTGGCTGTCTTTGTATTCACATCCTGACATTTTTGTTCAGTATGCTGTCAAGAGGCCCGCAAGCATAGGGAAGGTAAGATTATTCAAAGACGGCCTGCTGCCTGTCTTCAAGACTTTGATCTTTGGATGGGCGCCGCGACGGTGGAAACTTTTCAATTGGGGGTTCATGGTTATTTCTATGATTGTCTCTTCTCTGTACATTTTCAATTTCAAGACAAACAGGGAGCTCTGGCGCCGGCGGCTCCTGGCCTGCATCGTTTGCCTCTGCCTGATCATGGCCCAGAATATCTTCATACAAAGCACCTACAATCAATGTACCAACGGTTTTGTCTTTATGGGTGTGATCTTCGCGACGGGCATAGGATTATTGCTCTTTCTAAAAAAATGGGGGGCTTCATCGATAAAAGACAAAACCTCTCGCGCGATCATAACGGCCATCCTTGTGCTCGGGATATCCTTAAGCGCGACGGTCAGTTATATCGTTTTCATCGATGGAATAAACATCTCCTTATCCCGCGATGTCCAAGATATCTTCCGGGAATCCTCGTTCCCCAAGCCCTGTCAAATCGGCGGATTAAGAGGCCTCCGGTGGGGCGTTCCCACGCCGGTGGGCAACTCGCACGTCAGTCTAAAAGATATTGATAATCTGCAAAAGTATCTCAAAAGGCGTGGACGCCCTTTCTTTATCTTTCCCGACTTCACAATATTCTACGCCTTGCTTAATGTCGCTTCTCCCCAGCCCATCCTCTGGTTTGATAAGGGCTTGACATACCCCGAAAGATACGATCGCTCCCTGGACGAATGGATTGTCCGGGATCTGAAGAAAAACAATGTCGCCCTCGTTATTCTCGAGCAGGAATCCCTCAAGGGCACAGACGAAAGATTAAATCATTTTCCGATTCTAAAATCTTATATTCATACTAATTTCAAAAAAGAACATCAAATCGGCATATTTGACATTTTTGAAAAACGCATAAAACAATTTTCAAAAAATTAGCGCGTCCGTGGGCCTTAAAATTCAAGGAAGGCATATGAAAATTCTGATCACTGGCGGGGCGGGTTTTCTGGGGATCAACCTCATCAGATACCTCCTCGGCAAAGGGATAAAGGATATCCGGAGTTTAGACGTGGCGGATTTCGACTATCCCGAGAGGGATAAAATCGAAATTATCAAAGGCGACATCCGCGACAAAGAGACCGTTGCCAAAGCGATGATGAATGTGGGACTGGTCGTGCACACCGCAGCCGCGCTTCCGCTGTACTCCAAAGAAGACATCTATTCCACCGACGTCGCCGGGACGGAAAATCTCCTGCAGGCGGCATTTGTCAATAAAGTCGAAAGATTTATCCACATCTCATCCACGGCCGTTTACGGCATTCCCGACCATCACCCCTTACATGAAGACGATAAACTGGATGGGGTGGGGGATTACGGGCAGGCAAAAATCATGGCAGAAGAGCTATGCCGGAAATATCGGCAAAAGGGGATATGCATCCCTATCCTGCGGCCGAAATCCTTTATCGGCCCCGAAAGGCTGGGGGTGTTTGCCCTTTTCTATGAGTGGGCGAAAGACGGCCGACATTTCCCTCTCTTGGGGAATGGCAATAACCGCTATCAGCTGTTGGATGTCGAAGACCTTTGCGCGGCCCTCTACCTGTGCGCAACAATGGAAAGAGACATCGTTAACGACACCTTTAATATCGGGGCCAAGAAATTCACCACGATGAAAGAAGATTACCAGGCGGTCCTGGATGAGGCCGGGGCGGGGAAAAGGATCATAACCTTCCCCGCCCGCCCCGCCATCGCGATCCTAAGACTGCTCGAATTCTTTCATCTCTCTCCGCTTTATAAATGGATTTATGAAACGGTGGGAGAAGATTCTTTTGTCGCGATCGATAAGGCCCAAAAAATCCTGAATTTTACGCCGCGTTATTCCAATAAAGAGGCGCTCCTTAGAAATTATCAGTGGTACCTAGAGAATTATCGTGATCTTAAAGACAAAAGGGGAGTCTCGCATCGCACGCCTTGGGATCAGGGGCTCCTGAAATGCCTTAAGATATTCTTCTAAAGATAAGATGAAGATGAGGATAACGGCCATCAAGAAACACTACCCGTTGATCATTGCCTTAATGATAGGGGCCCTGGCCTTAGGGCGATGCCTCATGCTTTCCCTTGAGCAGAATCAGGGGCATTTCGTCTATGCCCTGGACGATGCGTATATTCATATGGCCCTGGCCAAAAATTTCTCCCAACACGGCATTTGGGGGGTAACACGCTACGGATTCTCATCATCATCTTCTTCATTGCTATACACCTTGCTGTTATCCGCCTGCTATCTTTCATTTGGGGTAAATGAGATCACCCCGCTTGTCTTAAATGTTATTGGCGCTGCATGTATCTGTATCGTGTCTTATGTATTCTTGCGTAAATCCAAAATGCGCCCAGTCTCGATCTGCCTGACTTTATTAGCCCTCATATTCTTTACGCCGTTGATACCGCTCATCTTCTGCGGCTTAGGGCACACATTCCATCTGTTGATCTCGATTTTTTTCGTCTATTTAGCATCCCGGGACCTTTCCTCAAAAAAGCCCGGCATTCGGGTATCGGCGTTCTTATTGGTTCTGGCCCCCCTTGTGGTCATGAGCCGTTACGAAGGGCTCTTTTTATTATTCGTGGTGTGTTGCCTGTTTGCCGCCAAACGAAGAATTTCTGACGCCCTGTTACTGGGAGGGCTGGGACTTTTGCCGATCGCCATCTACGGGCTGATATCGGTATCCCACGGATGGCATGTCCTGCCGAATTCGATCCTCTTGAAAGGGAGGATGCCCGATCTTTCTTCCTTGAGAGGCATATGTTATGCTCTGGGCTACACGGCTTACAGAGAATTGCTCGCCACCCCACATCTTTTCGCTTTGTTTGTTTTAAACCTATTTATCTTTATCCTCCGTTATTTCTCGCAGAAGAAATTCTGGGAAGAGGGTCAACTCATGTCCATGATCTTTATTCTAATAACGCTATTGCATCTGCAATTCGCCCGGACCCGCTACTTTCACAGATACGACGCCTATCTCGTTGCCTTGGGAATCTTTGCCCTGGTCATCATGCTTGGCAACTGTTTCTCTGAACGATCTGCATTCCAAACGAATAAATATTCAAAAGCCCTATATGTCATCCTGGCATTTCTTGTGTTGTGGACTTTCAAAAATTTGACCTGGCGAGGATTCCTTTCTTTAAGACAAACGCCCCAGGCAACGTCGAATATATATGAGCAACAATATCAAATCGGACTGTTTTTAAAAGAGTTCTATTCGCAAGAAAACGTCGCCCTTAACGATATCGGCGCTGCCAGTTATCTCGCCGACGTTAGAATCCTGGACTTGATGGGCCTGGCCACCGAAGCGATTGCCTCAGCTAAATTGCATCACTTTAATACCCCTGCCCACATCGATCGTCTGACTTCAAAAGAAAGCGTCAAGATCGCCATTATCTACGACCACTGGCATCACCCTAAGCTGCTTTCGAATTGGCTGAAGGTCGGTCAATGGACAATCTCAAACAACATCGTCTGCGGCGGCCGCACCGTTTCCTTTTACGCGCTGAGTGCTTCGGCGAAAGACAACCTGATCGAAAATCTCAAAAGGTTCTCATCCGGGCTCCCTAAAGATGTTGTTCAATCGGGCGAATATTTATCTCATCATTAAAAGGTATCTATTGATAAAACCCGGCCTATAATAATGTTTGCAAAAAATAATCCTGGAAAAAAAATTAACAAAAAGGCCTATTATAAACATCAACCGTGTCAAATGCCGCAGGAGAGCATATGCTGAATAAATATATTTTTGTTGCCCTAAGAACGAAACATTGGCTTAAGAATTTCATCATCTTTCTTCCTTTGATCTTCGGAAGACAATTGTTTGTTTTCCCGGCCAACCTGAAGACCATTGCGGCTTTTTTTCTTTTTTCTCTTACGGCGAGCTCAGTCTATCTCATCAATGATGTGATCGATATCGAGAAAGACAAGGCCCATCCGAGCAAACGTCTTCGGCCCATCCCTTCGAACAAGATCGGGATAGACCAAGCCGTCATGACAGCGTCGATACTGGCTGCCATATCTATGACATGCTCCTTTTTGTTAAATGTGCATTTAGGGTATCTCTTGCTTATTTATTTCGGTCTCAATTTTCTCTATATGATCATCTTCAAGGATCTGGTGATCCTCGATGTCTTTTGCCTGGGGGGATTCTTTCTGCTACGCATTATCGTTGGCAGCACCGTGGCCGGCGTTGGATTGTCCCACTGGATCATCATCATGACAGCCTTGTTGGCCCTGTTTCTAGGATTTAATAAAAGGCGCCAGGAACTGAGACTCCTGGGAGAACAAGCGTCTCAGCATCGTCACGTCTTTACCAAATACAATCTTCATTTCATCGATCAGATGACAGCTATCATTACCTCTTCCATCGTCATCGCCTACATGCTTTATACCGTTGATGTGCGGACCGTAGGGCAATTCGGGACGCGAGATCTCTTATACAGCATTCCTTTTGTGTATTACGGGATATTCCGCTATCTTTATCTTATTCATAAAAATGAGGGCGAGGGTGATCCGACGCAAATTTTGCTCTCCGACAGGATGCTGCAATTAAATATCATCCTCTGGCTGATTGTTTGCACTGCGATCATTTATTAAGAAACCGGACAAATTTATAGCGATATGGGCCCCTTGTCACGCAAAAAACTGGTCAGGTTCTCCATATCATGAAAAAATATTCTTTTAGCCATGATTGGGCCCTGCCCTTGGAGCATCGAACAAGAATGCCAGGGGCCGGAGGGGCCGGTGAATACTGTTACAATCCGACAATGAACGTTGAGGAGTCATCCACGCCATGACAAAATTTACTTTCGCCACTGCCGTCAATTGCATGGACGGCCGCACGCAGGAACCCGTTATCGCGTATATCAAAAAACGGTTCGCTGCTGATTATGTCGACATGATAACCGAGCCCGGGATCGATTTTATTCTGAGCCAGGCCAAAGATCGGCTCACCGTCGCCGCCATCAAACGTCGCATCAATATTTCGGTTCAAAAACATCATTCGGTTATCATCGCTGTCGCGGGGCATGCTGATTGTGCCGGGAACCCGGCCTGCCGAGATGAACACTGCCGGCAGATAAAAGAATCGGTTGCGCTCGTTGCGGGCTGGGGGTTCGATGTCCCGGTCATCGGTTTATGGCTTGATGATAAATTCCGGGTTGAGGAGATTATGTTCGAAAGAAATATTAGTTAATAGGCTAAAAATCGAAATGGAATCTCAAGGGCGATAAAACAACCGAGGAATGAGGACAATCAATATTACATAAATTATTATGAATAAGAAACTTTTGCAAAAAAATATTCTTTTAAAGACATTTGGCTGCCAGATGAACGAGGCGGATTCGGAATTGGTCCGCACCCTTCTTCAAAAAGCCGGATTCACGTTCATTGACGATGACACACAAGCCGATATCATCCTGCTCAACACCTGCGCGGTTCGGGAACATGCGGTGCGGCGGGTGCGCGGGGCCGTCCATGCCATCCGCCACCGGCGCCAAGGCCGGCCGCCGGCCCTGATCGGGATCCTCGGTTGCGTGCCCACGCACCTGAAAGAAGACCTGCTTCGGGATAAAAACCTGCATGTCGATCTGATCGCCGGACCGGACAGTTACCGCCGGCTGCCGGCCCTGATCAAACAGATCCGCTCCAACCGCGGCCCGGCCGCGGACCTGACCTTAAATAAATCCGAGATGTACGAAGACATCATCCCGGCGCGCCGATCAGGAATTAACGCCTGGATCCCGATCATGCGCGGATGCGATAATTTCTGCACCTTTTGTGTCGTTCCCTACACCCGCGGCCGGGAACGCAGCCGCCGGCCAGAAATGATCGTGAAGGAAGTCCGCCGGGCCGTCCGGGACGGGTACCCGCAAGTAACCCTGTTGGGCCAAAACGTCAACTCGTATCGTTTCGGGAAATACGATTTTGCCCAGCTCCTGTCTGAGATCAGCCAGATACAAGGCCTGCGGCGCATCCGGTTTATGTCCCCGCATCCCAAAGATTTTCCGGACAGGCTGCTCGCCGTCATGGCCGCGCACGATAATATCTGCCGCCATATCCATTTGCCGCTTCAGTCCGGGAGCACCCGAATCCTAAAAAAAATGAACCGCGCCTATTCCCAGCGTGACTATCTGAGCCTGGTCGAAAAGACGAGGGAGGCCCTGACGGGAGTGTCCCTGACCACAGACATTATCGTGGGCTTTCCGGGCGAAACGGAAACAGACTTCCGCGCGACCGTCAAGGTTATGCAGACCGTGAAATATCATGCTGCCTTTATTTTCAAATATTCGCCCCGGGCCGGCACCCTCTCCGCCAAAAAATTCAAGGATGACGTCCCCGGCGATATCAAAACCGGCCGCATCGTGCACCTGAACCAACTTCAAAAGAAGATCTCGTTAGCCAAAAACAAAAAGCGGATCGGCCAGACGGTTAGGGTCATGATCGAAGGCGAAACCGCGCCGCGTTCAAGGCAGCAGTTCACGGCCCGCGCTGACGATCATACGGTTGTGATCATTCCCAAAGGACCTTATCATCTCGGGGATATTATCCCGGTTCGCATCAGAGATGCCTCCGCCCATGTCCTGAAAGGACATCCGGTCATATAAGGGCCTTGATTTTAAGGCTCATCTGGTCTAAGATAAGTCCCAAATTCACCGGTCTTATGGCACCCATCACACCCGAAAATCTTTATCACAGGCTCCAGAACATCAAGGCCCCTGACGGCGGCTTGATGTATCCGCTCCCAACGTGTGTCCGCTTAACACCGCTGATTAACGAAATCAACCGGCTTAAAAGAGAACAAAACGCCGTTATATTGGCGCATACGTATACCACGCCGGAAATTATCTACGGTGTGGCGGACTTTGTCGGGGACTCCTATGCCCTCAGCAAAGATGCCATGGCGACCGACGCCCCGACCATCGTCTTTGCCGCCGTGCGCTTCATGGCCGAAACGGCCAAGATCCTGAATCCCGACAAACAGGTTCTTCTGCCGGCCGTCGACGGTGGATGCACGTTGGCCGACGGCATAACCGCAGCCGAAGTCCGTGTCTTGCGTCAAAAACACCCGGACTACACCTTTGTGTGCTACATCAATACCACGGCCGAGGTCAAAGCGGCCTGCGACGTCTGCGTGACATCCGGGAATATCGTCACCGTGATCGCGAATATGCCTGATGAAAAAATCTTTTTCCTGCCCGACGGCCTGATGGCCCACAATCTTATCCGCGAGCTGGGGAAACGGAATATCAAAAAGGACATCCGCTACCATCACGGGACCTGCTATGCTCATGAGGAATTCACGGTGGCCGACGTCCGCCGGATCAAGGACAAATATCCGCAGATCAAGGTCGCCGCGCATCCGGAATGCAAACCCGAAGTATGCGCCCTGGCGGACTTCATCGGTTCTACGGCCCAAATCCTCGATTACATGCGCACCGAACCGCATCAGGAATTTCTGATGCTGACCGAGGAAGGGCTCGGGAACCGTTTGTCGGTTGAATTCCCGCAAAAACGCCTTCTGGGTCCGCGCAAGATCTGCCGCTATATGAAATCCAACACTCTCGAAAGCATCCTGGATGTCCTCAAACAGCCCCAACCCTCGCACCGCATCGAGGTCCCCGAGCCAATCCGCGTTGAGGCCTTGCGGTGCCTGAAGGCCATGTTTGCCTATACGGAAAGGTCATCCCTGCCACAGGGCTCCCCCAATCCCTGAGAGGGTTATAAATTGACATCTCTTTCGGGCTATGCTACTATCTTTTATTGTTTTCCATTTCCCAAAAATCCCGAAATAATATGCAAAATAAAGGGTTAGATCACGTCACCACTCAATATCTGACCTGTTGTCAGCCACCCGGTGAGCTGGTGCTGAAAAACGGGCAGAAGCTTGGTCCTATCACGATCGCCTATGAGACCTACGGGCAACTCAATCGTGACAAATCCAACGCCATCTTGATATTGCATGCCCTGACCGGCGATGCTCATGCGGCCGGCTATCATCAGGGGGATAAGAAGCCCGGCTGGTGGGATATCATGATCGGACCGGGCAAGGCCTTTGATACCGATCGCTATTTCGTCATCTGCTCCAATGTCCTGGGGGGATGCCAGGGCACAACCGGGCCGGCCTCCATCAACCCGGCCACGGGCCGCCCCTGGGGACTCCATTTCCCGGTTATCAGTATCCGTGATATGGTCGCTGCCCAAAAAATGTTGATCGACCACTTAGGTATCCAAAAGTTGCTGAGCGTGGCCGGTGGCTCCATGGGCGGGCTCCAGGCCCTCAAATGGGTCATCGAATATCCCCAGATGGTTCATTCCGCTATCGTTATTGCCACGAATTACCGCCACAGTGCTCAGCAGATCGCCATGCATGTCGTCGGACGCCAGGCCATTATGTCCGACCCCGACTGGCATCAGGGAGAATATTACGGGCATTCTGTCCCGGCCCGGGGCCTGGCCCTGGCCCGGATGATCGGGCATATCACCTACATGAGCGAAAAGTCTATGGAAGAAAAATTCGGCCGGAAGGTCCTTAAGACCGAAAAGGCCGGCAAAGATTTTTCGGTCAAATTCGAGGTTGAAAATTACCTTAAATACCGCGGCGACAGCTTTGTCCAGCGATTTGATGCCAATTCTTATCTCTATCTGACCAAGGCCGTCGACAACTTCGATCTGACCGAACGGGCGGAACTGAGGAAATTGTTCAAGGACATCCCCTGCAAATACCTGGTCATCACCTTTGCCTCGGACTGGCTTTATCCGTCTCATCAGCTCAAGGACCTCGTCAAGGCCCTAAAGGCCAATAATGCAGATGTCAGCGATATCGAAATAAACTCTGATTACGGCCATGATGCCTTTCTGATTCCCAATAAGGGGCAGGATCACGTCGTCAGACACTTTCTCAAAAGAGTGGTCAAGGAATATAGACCCTAGGGACCCAAGATATGCGCCTTGATTATAAAACCATCTCAGACATGATCGCGCCGGGATCCAGCGTCCTGGACCTGGGGTGCGGGGACGGCGAATTATTGAGCCACCTGTGTTCGCAACGGGGTTGCAAGGGCGTTGGGATCGAGATCGACGAGAAAGGCGTCTATGAATGTATCGCCAAAGGATTGACGATCTCGCACGAAGATATCAATTATGCCCTGGCATCCTATCCGGACAAGACCTTCGATTACATCATCATGAATGAAAGCCTGCAACAACTCCGGGATCCCCAGCAGTCCGTGCTTGAGGCCCTGCGGGTCGGCCGCCAGGTGGTGGTGGGGGTGCCTAATTTCTGTCATATCCAGGCCAGGATCCAGATCTTTTTCCAGGGGCGGGTCCCGGTGACGCGCGAGTTGCCCTACCAATGGTACGAGACACCCAATATCCGTTTTT
>CAZBSU010000029.1:0-12862 GCA_964494745.1 uncultured Planctomycetales bacterium
TGATCGTCCTGCGCGGGGGATGGGGCTGGAGTTTGTTCGGGGTCAACTGGTCTTTGGCCCTGAGCGGGATCGTCTTAAAATTGGTTTTTAGCCGGCCGGCGCGCTGGATGATTGTCCTCCTTTTCTCCGTTTATCTCATTATGGGCTGGCTGATCGTGATTGCCTGGGGACCGCTGGTGCGGGTCTTACCCCAGGGGGGCGTCTTTTGGCTGGTGGCTGGCGGCGTTTTTTACACGGTCGGTGCCGCGGTCCTCAACATGAAGTTTTTTAATTGGACCCCTTGTTTCGGCGCGCATGAGATTTGGCATTTGTTCGTTCTGGCCGGGAGTTTTGCGCATTTCTGGCTGATGCTGCGCTATATCGCGGTTGTGTGACGCCTTGGCAGCAAGCACCGTAGACCTGATGGTTATTATCTTGTATAATACCCGCCGATGAACTCAAAGACATCCTCAGCCTTTTCCTCCCCTGAAGTGCGCGTGGTCGAGGCCTCAGCCGGGTCGGGCAAGACCTATGCCCTGGCCAAACGCTACGTTCAGCTTCTGTTGGATCCTCACTTAGCACCGGAGCCCATTCCGTTTCGGGCCATTCTTGCCATTACTTTCACCAACAAGGCCGCCTTTGAGATGAAGGCCCGTATCCTGGATTTTCTCAAAAAGACCGCTTTGCGGGCCCTTGCGCCCGAAGATGAAGAACAGCTGCTCAAACCGCTGGGGCTGACCGCGGCCCAGGCCGCGCCCCAGGCCGCCAAGATTATGGATCAGCTCATCCATCATTATAATTTTTTTCAGGTTCAGACGATCGACAGTTTTATCAACGCCCTGTTGTCGGGCTGCGCTTTTAAAATCGGGCTTTCCTCCAATTTTCGGATCAAAACGAATTGGGAGGAATACCTAATGGTCAGCCTGGAGCAGATGATCGGCGCGGCGGGGAGCGATTCTCAAGTGAAAAAGATTTTTGACACCTTCATCCATCAGTATCTGTTCCTTGAGAACAAAACCGGCTGGTTCCCCAAAAAGGACATCATGGATCTGCTTGCGGCCCTTTATCAGAAAGCCAATATCTACGGTCAGGAATTTGCCCTCAGCCGGACCGATCCGCAGAAGATATTCAAGCTCAAAAGCAAGGTCCTGGCCGCGATGCACAAGCTCCGGGAGGCCTTGCCCGAGGGGACGGACGCGCGTTTTTCCAAAATTCTGGATAAGTTCCTGAACGAAAACCGCGCGACGTTTGACATCGACACCCTGTCGAATTATTTTAACCGCCCGGCCCTGCCCGTGCGCAAACAGGCCAAGGTCCCGGCCCGGGCCGAAAAGGCCTGGGATAAGATCCGTCACCTCTTGTGCGATCTCTGCGAACGCGAGGCCGTGTCCCTGTTCGATCCTTACGTGTCCATGCATACGGGCGTGCAGGCCATCTTTAAGGGCGAATCGGCGCGGGATGACGTGCTTTTTCTCGAGCAGCTGAATCGGGAGGCGCGGGCCCTTTTTGACGAGGGCGCGGTCACGGTCGAAGAACTGTATTACCGCCTGGCCACACGCTTCCGACATTATCTGATGGATGAGTTTCAGGATACCAGCGTCCTGCAGTGGCAGAATCTTTTTTTGATGGTCGAGGAGGCCCTGTCCACCGGCGGGACGTTATTTTACGTCGGGGATAAGAAGCAGGCGATCTACGGTTTTCGCGGCGGCGAGGCCGGTCTCTTTGACCGGATCAAGAACGAGTTTTCCGCTTTTAACGTCCGGGTCGAACAACTGGCCCGGAATTACCGCAGCCACGCAGCGATCGTGGCCTTCAACAACCGCGTCTTTTCGGCCGCCAATCTGCGGCGGTTTATCGCGGCCAAACAGGAGAATGAGGCATCCAAGAACAAGACCGATTCGGTGCTGTTCACGGATGATGATTATCAGCGCCTCGACCAGGTCTTTGCCGCCTCGCAGCAGGTGGCCCGCCCCGATAAACCGGGCGGTTATGTCAGGATCGAAACGATTAACGAGAAAAAGAAGGAGCAGACAGACGCGGCGGTTCGTGTTCGGCTGCTGGATCTTATCCCCAAGTTGCGGCAACGCTACCGGTTGTCCGAGATGGCGATCCTGACCAGGGACAATGCCGAGGTCGAGCAGATGACCGCCTGGCTGCTGGAAGAGGGCATTTTCGTCGAATCCGAACGCACGCTGAATATCCGGGCCAATCCCCTGGTGCGGGAGTTGATCTGTTTTCTTAAGTTTCTGCATTCGCCGATCGATAATTTGGCCTTTGCGCATTTTATCTTGGGTGATATTTTCGGGGCCGCGGCCGGAGGCAAAGGGCAGGAGTTCCACGAGTTTATTTTCGGATTGCGGAAGCGCCTGAGAACAGAGCGGGATGTTTATCTTTACCGCGAATTCCGAGACCATTATCCCGACTTGTGGGAACGGTTCATTGACGAGTTCTTCCGCCATGTCGGTTTGTATCCCCTTTATGAGCTGATGATGAGCGCGGTGGAACGCCTGGGCGTGCTCAGGCATTTCCCGAACCAGCAGGGATTTGTCATGCGGTTTCTGGAGCTGATCAAACAGAAGGAGGAAGAGACCAGTGATGCGGGGGCCTTCCTGGAAAAGTTTGACAACCTGCGCGATGACGAGCTTTATGTCAATGTCTCGGACACCGAGGCGATCCGGATCCTTACGATCCACAAGGCCAAGGGCCTGGAGTTCCCGGTGGTGCTGATCCCGTTTTTGGGCATGGAGATCCACGTGGGCTCGGGCGGGGGCCTGGGGCAGCGGTCTTTTATTCTTGATTTTCAGCATGAACAGCTGAGGCTGATGCGCATCAAAAACAAATATTTGGGTTTTTCCGAATACCTGCGGGCCGTGCATCACCGCGAATACATAGAGGCGTTCCTTTCCGAGCTTAACAGCATTTATGTGGCCCTGACCCGGGCCTCGCGGGAGATGTATGTCTTTATCCCTGAGCGCAGCGGCGGCCGGTATAATTTGATCAATCTGCTGATCCCCGCCGACGGCCGGGAACAGGGCGCGCCCTGCGGTCAAGTGGAGCCCAAGGCGGAACCGGAAATTCCGCGGCAGCTTATTCCGGTGTCGGAATATCGTGACTGGATTCAGTATCTCAAAGACGAATTCGTGAGCGCCGAAGAGATCGCGAAACGCCAACGTCTGCTTCGTGGTGAGGTCTTGCATTATTTGCTGGCACGGATACAGGTCAAAGGTCAAGGGGCAAGGGTCAAAGAGGCGATTGAAAAGGCCCGCCGGCAATTTCCGCAGGTTCGGGAATGGGGGGATTACGAGAAGGAAATAACGAAGGTGCTTTCGGCCCCGGACCTGCGCCGTTTTTTTCAGGATGCGGACGGTGAGGTGGAATGCGAAAAGGATATCATTGACCGGAGGGGCCGGACCCGCCGCATCGACCGGCTGATCGTGAACCCGGCCGAGGCCTGGGTCGTGGATTACAAGAGCACGGGGGATCCGGCCATGCATGCCGAGTATTGTCAGCAAGTCCGTGATTATATGCAGATCATCCGGGATATTTATCCGGACAAAGAGGTGCGCGGATTTTTGATTTATCTGGACACGCGGGAATTTGAAGAGATGGAATAGGGTTTATTGAGTTCATTGTGTTCATTGCGTTCGTTGAGTTCTTTGAGTTAACTCTATGAACGCAACAAACGCAACAACCCCCCAAAGGAGCTGGTTATGGAACCCTTGATTATCCTTAAATCCACATTGTTGTTATTCGCGGTCGTGAACCCGATCGGCAGTGTGCCGATCTTTCTGCATCTGACGCAGCAGATGCCCACGCCGCAAAGGCGGCATGCCTTTCAGACCGGCGTGGCGGTATCCGCCGTGATCCTTTTGTCTTTTGCCTTCGGCGGGAAATGGATCTTGTCGTATGTGTTTCAGATCAGGCTGTCTGATCTGATGGCGGCCGGGGGCCTTCTTTTGATCATCATTGCGATCGATCATTTGATTTTCGGTTCACTGGTGCGCGGGGTCCTGACGGGACAGCCGGAAGCCCCCGGACATATCGGTGCCGTGCCGATCGCCTGCCCAATCCTGGCCGGACCCGGTGCGATGATGACCGTGCTGGTGACCTACACGAAGTACGGATTCTGGCCGGCCTTTGTTTCGATTGCGATTGTCTTGGCCCTGACCTGGCTTATGTTGAGGTTTATTGATTCCATTTACAAGGTCTTGGGGCGCACGGTTTGCACGGTCCTGTCCAAAATATTAAGTCTTTTCATTGCCGCGATCGGCTTCCGTTTCCTGATGCAGGGGTTGCTCGCTTACTTTGATTGATAGGGGTTTTCGGTCGAAAAAGATAAAATGAAATGAATATCGGTCTGGTCATTACAGGATTTGTCACGGAACCCGATTTTCCCAGCGGGATTCCGCAACAGTTTTATCGCATGTCCAAGGGATTTGTTTCGCAGGGGCACCGCGTTGATGTGGTCGTCCCCGCCAGCAGTGACGATGACCTGGAATTTGAAGGCATTTATGTCCATCGCGTGAGGGTCCGGTATCCCTTTATGATAAGATGCCTGGCCTTTATTTCGTTTAACAAATTTAAAAAGTTTTTTTATTCTCTGGCCTGCGGTTTCAGCGTCTGCAGGAAAACGCGGCAGATCCACAAGCGCGTGGGGCTGGATGTTGTGCAAAGCACGAGCTACCGGGCCTTGGGATTTTTTACCATGATGTTTCTCCCCGTGGCGCATGTGCTTGCCGTGGCATCGTATGAACCGTTGTTGCGCCAATACGAACGAGAACGATATTCCCTGGATGCGTGGCTTTCGGAACAGTATGAGAATTTATATTATCGTTTGGCCCGGAATGTTTTTGTCCAGGCTGAACATATGAAGCATCGCTTGCTCGATTGCCTGCCGTTAAAAGATGTGCGGGTCATTCCGACTCCATTTTTTATTGAGGTTGACCGATTTGATTATTCTTTATATGAAGAAAAATTATCGGGGAAGTCTTATCTGTTGTTCGTCGGCCGTTTGGACCGTCTGAAAGGCGTGCTGGTGCTAGGCGAGGCCTTAAAGGAAGTGTTTTTGAAAATTCCCGATATTTATGCCGTTTTTGTTGGCAATAACAAGCGATTGCCATCAGGTTCCTCGACATGCGAGGTGATTGTTGCCAGCAACGAACCATTTCAAGAACGCATCATTTTTATCGATGCGGTCCCACATGCACAGCTTTATCCCATTATCGAAAAGGCAAGGCTGGTTGTCCTTCCTTCTTTTATCGAGCAGGCCTCCAACACCTTGATGGAGGCCTTGGGACTCGGAAAGGCTGTCATCACCACACGGGATTCGGGGAATGATGACTTTGTGCGAGACGGTGAAAACGGATTCTTGGTCGATCGCGGAGATGCTGACGGTTTGGCGAAGAAAATCGTTGAGATATGGGATGAACCTCTCAATGAAGTCAGTGTTCATGCCGAGCGTTTTTCTAGAAAATTTGCCCCGGATATCATCATTCCGGAGTTAATCGAATATTATGAAGAGATATGCAGACAGTGAACCCGATAGCTAATATTACAACATATCCTTTCTCGGAGGATTTTATCTCGAGCCTGGCTGATGACATAAACCGTGAGTATTGCCAAAAGAACAGAGATCTCGGAAGTTTGGCGATTGTGTTCGGCGGAAAGCGGCCGGCCTTGTTTCTCAAGCGCGAACTGGCCCGCCGGCTCGGCCGGGGATTCGTCTCCCCGCTTTTTTTTACCATTGATGAATGGATGCGCTGGATCGTGGAGGCCAATGAGCCCTTCCGGCCCCAACACGACCTCGATCAATGCTATTTTCTTTACAACCTGGCGCGCCGTCTCACCCCGCAGATCCTCGAAAAACGCCCGACCTTTGCCCGGTTTTTGCCCTGGAGCCGGGAGATCCTGAACTTCATCGACCAACTTGATCTGGAGCTGGTCGATGATGACAAACTCACCCGCGTTCAGGAAAATGCCCGCATCGGTTACCCCGTCCCGAACGATATCAACCTTTTGCTGGAAAATATCGTGGTCCTGCGGGGGGGCTGTCATGAGCATATGTTCAAGACGAAGATATATTCGCGCGGGTTCCAATATCGGCGCGCTGCTTATCTGGTCCAGGCCACATCCTTCGAATCATTCGACCGGATTTTGTTCTGCAATTTCTTTTATCTTAACCGCTGTGAACAGGCGGTCGCCAAGCACCTTCACCAAACCGGCAAGGCGGCCTTCTTTTTTCAGGGCGATGAGCGCCGCTGGCCGGTTTTCAAGCGCACGGCAAGCTTTTTGGGAACGCCTATCCGGGAAGGGGAGGAGGTCTCCCGGCCGCGGTTCGATCTCAAACTTTATCAGGGCTTCGATGTCCAATCGCAGGCCGGGATCGTGAAAGAGATCCTAAAAACCGTCCCCCGCGATGAAAAGACGGTGATCGTCCTGCCGGATGCCGACCACATGATCCCTCTTTTATCCGAGATCGCCGGGCTGATCGGGGATTTTAATATCTCGATGGGCTATCCCCTGAAACGCAGTTCGGTGTATGCCTTGCTGGGATTCCTTTTCGAGGCCCAGCTTTCCCGTCAGGAAGAACAATACTATGCGCGGGATTACCTGAAAGTCCTGCGCCATCCCTTGGTCAAGAATCTCAAGATCGGCGGCCACGCGGCGGCGACGCGCGTTCTGGTGCATAAGATCGAAGAAGTCTTAACGGGGAAGATCATGACGCCTTTGTCGGGGAGATTGTTTTTGTCCCTGGATGACCTGCTGGAATGCCGGGATATTTACGCCCTGGCCGCATCTGTGCTGAAGGGCATGCAGCTCGAGATGTCCCGAGAGGAATTAAAGACCGTGCTGGCTGAAATACACCGTCTGGTTTTCGTTGACTGGCAAACGATCCGGGATTTCGCGGGATTGGCCGTGAGGATGCAGGCGTTCCTTCAGACCTTTTTGAAAGAAAGTTCGCTGCGCCTTTATCCGCTCAACCTCAAGATAGCCGAGCGTATTTTGATCCTGTGCGAGGAGCTGGAGAACGCGGAGTTCAGCCGCGAGACATTCCCCCCAGAGGACCTTTTTCGGATATTCACCTCCCGGATTGACCGGGAGATGGTCAGCTTCAAGGGTTCGCCGCTTAAGGGCCTTCAGGTGCTGGGGCTGTTCGAGACCCGTTCCCTTCATTTCGATAACGTGATCGTCATGGACGTCAATGAGGGCGTTTTGCCGCGATTGAATATTTATGAGCCCCTGATCCCGCGCGAGGTCATGATCGGCCTGAACCTTGATCGGCTGGAGCAGGAGGAAGAGATTCAGCGTTATCAGTTCATGCGTTTGATCTCGTCGGCCAAAAACGTGCATCTCGTGTATCAGCAAAGCAGGGATAAGGAACGCAGCCGGTTTGTGGAGGAATTGGTATGGGACGCGGAGCGTGAAAAAGGACGCCTCGGGACGGTGCGTCCGGCAACGGCCGGGTTCAAGGTCGAGATTTTTCCCGTCCGCCGCCAGGCGCGCAAGACGCCCGCGATGATGGCCTTTTTGAAACAGCACCGGTTTTCCGCCAGCAGTATCGATACCTACCTGCGTAATCCGTGGGAGTTTTACATGAATTATGTCTTGGGCCTGAGGGACAGCGAGGACCTGCTGAACGAGCCGGAGGGGCGTCAGGTGGGGGCATTTGTCCACGAATTATTGGAAGAGACCTTTAAAAGATTCACCAATAAACAGCCTCGTTTGGATGCCGCCTTCCGGCGTTATTTCCGTAAGACACTTGATGAGAAATTCGAACGGGTCTTCGGCCGAGGCATGCGGTCGGAATCCTTTCTGTTTAAGGCGGTTATCGACGAGCGCATGAACCGGTTTCTGGCTTATGAAGCCGAAGACCCGGAGCGCCGGGTTCAAGAGATCTTGTTTTTGGAGCAGGCCTTTGAAGATATCATCCCGTTGTCCTGCGGCAAGATCAAATTTATCTACAAGGTTGACCGCGTGGACCGGATGTCGGACGGGACGGTGCTGCTGCTGGATTATAAGACCGGCAGCAGCGATCCGATGCCCAAAGGGTTGGAGAGGATCGAGAATCTGGAATTAACGCGCGAAAACATTCTTGAAGATGTCCGGTCTTTCCAGATCCCGCTTTATTTTTACTATCTGGACAAGTTTTTTCCACATGATGAGGTGGATGCCGCGTTTTATAATTTGAGAGAAATCACGCTGAAGCGGTTTTTAAGCCGGAAGATGGGCGCGGACCGGCCGCGGATCAACCGGGCCTTTTTGCGCGCACTGGATTTCGTGGTCAGCGAGATCCTGGATGCCGAGGTGCCGTTTGTCAACGTTGATTGAGTTTGTTGGGTTTATTGGGTTTTTGAGTTAACACAACAAACTCAACCAACCAACGAACTTTTTTATGAGAAAGATCGCCTTTATCAAGATCGGCCGTTTTTCCGGCATCAATGAGCATGTTTATCGCATGCTGCAAAAAGGATTCCCGGGCCGCGACATCGACGTGGTCGATCTGTGGCAGGATTTGTTGGATTATGGCAGCTGGAGGAACAAATGTTGCGCGATCAGGGAATTCGGGGCCAAAGTCCTGCTCCATAATTACGGCACCGCGGCGTTGCGCACGGGTTATGCCTTTGAGACCGCCCGGCGGCGGTTGCGCGAACAGCTGGCCCCAGAGGACTATGTTTTCACTTTTCAGACGCAGTCCTTGTTTGATTTTAGTCTGGATCATATCCCGCATTTCGTTTATACGGACGGGACGCATCTGTCTATGCTGGCACAAATGCCGGTGTCCGGTAGAAATGTCACCGCTGAATTGGTTAGCCTCTTCCGGGAAGAATATTTGAAAAAGCATAATCCCCGCTGGCCCGATATTGCCCGGCATGCGGTCGCGCGCGCCATTATCCGGGAAAATGCCCGGGATCAAGCCAAGTTGGCGTTAGAAAAGAATCTTTTTGACCATGCGGCCAAGGTATTTGTCTTTAGCACGGACGTCCGCAAAATATTGCTGGAACAATACGGGTGTCCTTCCGACAAGTGCGTGTGCGCCTGGCATGGCAGTTCTTTGTCTTTGTCCGCGGGCAGCGATCCGGACCGTTATGACCGCAAAAATATTTTATTTGTCGGGCGGGAATGGGAGCGCAAGGGCGGGCCGTTTTTGGCCGCGGCTTTCCTTGAGGTCCGAAAAAGGCATCCGGGGGCCACATTGACGATCGTGGGATGCTCGCCGCCGCTTAAAGAAGACAATATCACCGTGGTCGGGCGCCTGCCTTTTCATGAAATGCCCGTTTACTATCAGAGGGCTTCGGTATTTTGCATGCCCTCACGGCTGGAGCCGTTCGGCAAAGTTTTTATCGAGGCCCTGGCATTCGGGCTCCCGATCGTGGGCACCCGGGTCGGGGCCATTCCTGATTTTGTTAATACGGGCGTTAACGCAGGCGTAAATGCGGGGCAGAATGGGTATCTGGTCCCCCCTGATGATATTGATGAGTTGACCGCGGCCTTGGATGCCCTTTTATCCGATCGCAAAAAATGCCGGCGCTTCGGCCGGGAAAGCCGGAAGATCGCGCAAGAACGCTACACCTGGGAAAATACCGGCCGGATCATCAAGACCCATATCGAGGCGGTCTTGGCCGCGGGCCGGTCCTGATACGATGAGAAAAGATATTATCACCGTCGCCGTATTACTCGCCTTGATAGTCGTCTGCTTTTGGCCCTGCCTGAAGGCATCCTTTTTGTTTTGGGACGATCCAATCTATCTGACGGACAATCTCTCCGTGCGTTCCCTGACCCCCGGGGACATCATGCGGATTTTTCGAAGCCATGTTTCGGGCACCTACATCCCTCTGTCGGTCCTGACCTATGCTGTGGAATTTCATTTCTTCGGTCTCAAGCCGTTTGTTTATCATCTCGATAATCTGTTGTTGCACCTGGTCAATATTAGCTTGATTCTTTTCTTGGGCCGCCGGCTGGGACTTGGTTCAAGGGCGGCTTTCTTCGCGGCCTTGCTGTTCGGTATTCACCCTATGCACGTCGAGGCCGTGGCCTGGATAACCTCACGTAAGGATCTTTTGTACACGTTCTTCTTTTTGTCAGCGATGATGGGATATTGGGGCTGGCTGGACGGCCGGGGGCGGAGATATTATTTTTTGAGTCTGGCGGCCGCTCTATTAAGCATGCTGGCCAAACCCATGGCCTTGAGCCTGCCGCTGGTGTTGATCTGGCTGGATTGGTTCAGGTCCCGGCGCTGGGACAAGGCAGCCTGGCTGGATAAATTGCCGTTTTTTTTGATCGCCATCCCGATCGGCTGGCTGACTTACCGGTTTCATGTCCGGATACCGGGCACGGATTTGGGTTCCAGTATGCTGACCTGGATCTGGTGCCTGGCCTTTTATCTCAAGAAATTTATCTGGCCGTATCCCTGCCTGGCGATTTACGCCATACCGGAGAATTTTTCCGATCCGTCGTTTGATCTGGCGGTGGCGATTTTTATCCTTTTCGTCGGCCTGTTGATCGTTTTTCGCCGGCAACGTCTCTGGATTTTTGCGGCCGGTTTTTTCTTGCTGAACATTTTTTATCTTCTGCGTTTTGATACCCGCCAGGACCTGCAGATCGTTTCCGACCGGTATATGTATCTGGCCAGTCTGGGTTTTTGTCTTTTGGCGGGGCGGTTTTTGGGGCAGGGGGGGCATTATTTTCAAAAAATAAATAGGTGGCCAAGGCGGATGTCGGCGTTGGCCGGGGCCTTTGTTCTGTTGGCATTGGGAATATTGAGTTTCCGTCAATGCGGTTTATGGGCGGATGAGCCGGCCTTGTGGCGGCATACGATCCGGTTCAATCCCGAATCCGTGACATATCAGAAATTGGGCGACAGTTTTTTTATGAAGGACCAAGACGAACAGGCCCGGCCTTATTACGAAGAAGCCCTTCGCCTTGATCCTGAGAATTACGAGGTCATGACGAATCTGGCCATTATCCACGCGGCTAGATGGCAGCTGCCCAAGTCCCTGCACTATTCGAATCGGGCGATCGCGATCGCTCCGGATTATTCCGGGGCCTATATCAACCGGGCGGTGGTATTCGGGAAGCTCGGTCAGATGGACAAGGCCCTGGGGGATTTATCCAAGGCAATCGAGCTTGATCCCGGTCGGGTCATGGCTTATATCAACCGCGGTAATGTCTATATGCAACTGAAATGGACGCAAATGGCGCTTCAGGATTACAATCAGGCGATCCGGCTTAATCCTTTTGCCACCCAGGCGTATTTTAACCGGGGCTTGGTTCACCTTCGGATGGGAGACCTGCCCGGAGCCGAGTGGGATTTCCGCCAGGCGTTGCGGCTCGATCCCGGCCATGACCGCGCAAGAAATTATTTGAAAAATATCCGCGTTCACAAGAAACGGTTCCCCTTGTCCCCGGAGACGTCGAAGAAGTGAATCGTCATAGGGGAAAGAAGTTTATTCCCGCATGAAAGAAATCCTTGCCAGATAGGGGTTATTCCATTATTGTAAATCCGATATAAGGCCTGAAATCAACGAAAGGAGTTTAGGATGGCTTACACTTTACCGAATCTGGCGTATGCCCAGGATGCTCTGGCTCCGCACATGGATGCCGAGACCGTCGGGATCCATCATGATAAGCATCACGGTGCTTATGTCAAGAAACTGAACGCGGCCCTGGAAGGCCATGATGATCTGGCTCAGCAGCCTATCGAAAAATTAATCGCCAAGGCCGAGGCCATTCCGGCCGACATCCGCACCGCGGTTCTTCATAACGGGGGCCAGCATTACAATCATTCTTTGTTTTGGACGGTTATCGGCCCGGGCAAGGGCGGGAACCCTTCCGGCGCGCTCGCCGAGGCGATCGAGAAAGACCTTGGCGGGTTTGAGTCCTTGAAAGAACAATTTACCAAGGCCGCCGCGACCCGGTTCGGCAGCGGCTGGGCCTGGCTGTACCTGGACGGCGGGAAACTGAAGGTCGGCTCAACGGCGAATCATGAGAATCCCCTGATGGATACCTGTGAGTTGACCGGCACGCCGCTTCTCGTCATTGACGTTTGGGAACACGCTTATTATCTAAAATACCGCAACCTGCGGCCGGATTTTATTGCCGCTTTCTTCAATTTGATCGATTGGGATGCGGTCGCGAAGAATTATGAGCAGGCCGCTTAGTTTGTCTTGTTAAAGGAACCGGTCGGTAGCCCTCGCGGGCCTTTCCGGCCGGTTGTTTTTTTGATTCTGTCCCATGGGCGTGAACAAATCTTTTCGGGGAACCCATGTTTCGGAAAGACTCATTCGGGAAGTCGTCTGAACCCTTTTAGGGCGTCCAGGGATAAGGAGTGACTATGCCTGAAATAAGAACAGCCGTTGATCAGGTCATTCGAAGGGCCCCGGGGGTCAAGAGCTTTCGATTTCGGGTGGAACCTCGCCCCGCCTTCGAGGCCGGGCAGTTTATGCTCGTCACGATACGGGTTCATGACCAGGATCAGACCAAACCGTTTACCATATCGAATTCACCGACCGAGAAAGGCTGCCTGGAGTTTACCAAAAAGATCACGAACAGCCCTTATTCCCAGCCCCTTGACGCGTTCCAAGGCGGGGAACCGGTCAGCTTGGACCTGCCCAGGGGTTCTTTCACTCTGGATCCGCGCCACAAAAAAGTCGTTTTTTTATCCGGAGGCATCGGGATCACGCCGATCCGCAGCATTTGCAAAGATATCCTGGATTGTGAATTGAAAACGGACATGGTCTTGCTGTACGGCAATCATGCCGAGCAAGACATTGTTTTCCGTACGGAATGGGATGACTGGCAGGCCCGGCACAAGAATTTACGGATCGTGCATACGCTTGATGCGGTTGACCCGGAATCGGGATGGCGTGGAAGCACCGGGTATATC
>CAZBSU010000030.1:0-12706 GCA_964494745.1 uncultured Planctomycetales bacterium
GCACCGCTGTCTGCAGGCGGTGCAAGGATTCCGCCTCGAGCAGATACCCGGTGCGCGGAATATTCAGCTTGATGTCGCGCGAGATCGACACATGCAGGCCGCCGAACCGCTCGAACACGATCCGCAGCCACTCGGGAATGTATTTGAGCTCGGCGCCGTTGGGGTTCTTGACAAAGATCCCGTCCTGGATCACCCGGCGGCGGTAACGCAGCGCGGAGCGGCCGACGGCCAAAGTCCCAAGTCCTTCGCCCAGGTCGGACGAGCTCACGAGATCGATATCCTCGGCAAAGGACTCGCCGTTGTAAAGGATCTCGACATCGCCGATATCCGGCCCCAGCCCCTTCTTCCGCTGGGCGTCCGGCGACTGGATCGCCGCGCCGAACTTGGCCAGGGATTCCTGGATGAACAAACTCTCCAATTGCGGGTCGCCTTTGTCGCTGCGCTTGATGCGCCGCACCTCGGTGCCGCGGTAATCCCCTTCCAGGACCTCCCAGCTCGTGATCACCGGCCCCTGCTCGTCGTCGCGCGTGATCTCCAGTTCATGAATCGTCCCGTTGCCGGTAGATGTGCGCACGAAGATACGGTCGAAATCGGCGAACAGGGTATAATTCCCCTGCCCCAGGTTGCCGGTATCCTCCAGAGAATCCTTGGAGGATTTATCGATCGGGAAATAATACCGCAGCAGATGCCACAGCGACATCCCGGTGCCGTGATCGCGCACGGAAAAGACCCAATCATCGCCTTCCAAATAATTTCGGATCTCGATCCGGCCCGCATCTGGCTCCAGCACGCCCTCCCGCCGCGCCCGGCGCGTGGCGTCACGCGCGTTCTGCACCGCGACCTCGCGCACCCACGAGCGCTGGGTGCGGTCTTGGCCTTCGGTGGCCTTACGCATGATGCTGATCCAGTCGTTAAGTTTGGCCCCCCGGTTCTCATGCACCATATCCAGGAATTCTGCAAAAGAGATGTCCTCAGCTTCGTCGATCCTGCGGCCGTTTTTCTTGTAAAGATAATTCCAATAGGCCAGCGACACCGGCTCATCAAGGGGCTGGGCCACCTGCCAGTCCTCCCCGCGCGGATCAGATGTCTCTTTTTCCAGCAGGACCGCGTTTTTGTCCTTGAGAAAACGCACGATCATACGCACCGAGCTCGGCAGGCCGGACAGATCATCCTCCCGGGCCAGGGCCTCGAACCCGGTGCGCTTGCGCTTAAGCGGGGGTTTGGCCTCCTCAACAAGCGCCGGTTCCCCCGTCTTTTCCTCGATAAAACCCGCCTGGGTCAGGTTGATAAAAATATGCCGCGAAGAGCGGTTGGGATGCTCGACCATTATCTTTAAAATTCCCGAATCGGCTGAAAAATTTGTGTTTTCCTCGTGAATATCGATCCATCCCTCATCAGGTGCGTATCGAGACAAATCTCCCGGCTGTATGACGCCGTCATTAAGTTGTTGTTCGTTAATGGCCTGGCCTAATTCGTCCGCCGTATATTCCTTGATAAGCCGGATCTCTTTTTTCTCAAAGTCCAGTCGGGCCAGGGCAACCTGCAGCGTACTCGCGGATAAAAAGACTGGATCGCCTTCGGGAGTAAATAATCCGGTCGGCTCCAGCGAGGCCTCGGCTTCATCAATCTGCAATCCGTCAGGATTGGATAATTCAGCGACAGATATCCTTGAGATACCCTTTTTCTTGGGCTGATATAAAATAAACTCATTATGCCCGTCTTCCAGCACGACCTGGATAACCTGCCTGCCCTCGCGGTCCCGCACGCCCAAAGGCTTAATATCCCGAATTTCCGCCTCCAGCCTTGTCCGATGAATACTCCTTAACGGTAAATCCGCATCATCTTGATATCTATAAATATGAAAATTATCGTTATCTTTGCCGACAAAAAGCGGATCACCGTCAAGCTCGGCATCAAGCGGGAGAGGGGGTTCCGAAAATAAGGCCTGCTGTTCGATCCTCCCATTGTCAAAGTCCAGCCAGAAGAAATAAGCCACCCCGTTGGACGCGCTGTAGGACTGGAAGGCCGCGCCCGGGCCTTTGTCATCCAGGGACGGCACGCGGCGCAAAAAGGTAATCGTCTTGCCGTGGGAAAGGAACTTGACCGGCTTCGAAAAACTCCCGAGATCCGGATTGATTGAAAAGAAATGGACCTCCGAACCCTCGCCGCCTGTTTCATAGGCCACGAAGATCCGGTCTCCCCGGGCGTCTGTCAATCCCGTGGGCTGAACTTTGATTCGACCGGCTTTACTCTCGTCCTCGCGCCGGAAAGGATAGCTGGCTAAGGTCTCACGCTTCCCGGCATTTTCATCCCAGACAAAGAATGAAACCGCGTCCAGCCCCTCACTGCCGACAAAGACCGATTGACCTTTATCCGTCTTAAACCCGGCGTATTCAGCATCTTTTAAAGCAAAATAATTTCTTCTGCTCTCCAGATCTTCCGAATGTTCCGGATGAAAGATCAGCGGCTCCACCAGGTCAAAATTACCGCTATGGAGAACCTTACGCACCCGGTCGGGCCGCGGGGTAAATTCCCTGGCCGCAGGCGTCCCGCCCGCCCGCTCACGGACCTTGCTGAAATCATATACATAGATCAGCCCGGCCTTCGGACTGGCGTCCTCCAGCAACCCCGCGTCAGGGGCACTCATCCCCGGATATTTTGAGGTCACGAGCAGCAGCCCGGTCTCCGGGTCATGGGCCAGTCTTTCCGCGAAATGACCGGGCTCCAGATCATCCATGTAGGACCGGACCGGCACCATCGTGCCCTTTTCGATATCCACCCGCACGATATCGACCCGGTAAACATGACTGTCCTCGTGCCCGAGATTGCCGACCTTCAACGCCACCAGCGGCCGGGGGCCCGACTGCAGGACCCGGAAGTCAGCCACGAATTCATTTCCCGTTAAGACCTCATCCAAAGAAATCGGCTCAACTTCCGTGGTGTCCTCAAAATTGCCCCGGTATAAAATCAGCTCGCCTTCATGCGTCATGCCCGTTTCATCATTGGCCTCTGCGGCAAACAGGAAATATCGCTCGTCCTTCCCGGACACCCTCCCGGCACGCTTTTGACCCTTTGCGAAATCCGGTTCATCAATCCGGCCCTCAAGCCCCAGGTCCGCCTCATCTACCAGAAAGACCAGAGGCTTGCCTGTATCGGTATCTTGCTTGACCCCATACAGCTCAACCCCGTCTTCGGTCTCCCGGGGCCTGAACTGAACATGACCTTCAAAAATCCAGGCATTGGGCCCGGTTTCGGTATCGATGACGGCATACGTCTGCAGCGATCCCGCGCCCGGGGATAAATCCTTGGTCGTAAAATAGACCAGAATTTTTCTCTTATAATATCGTCCCCTATCATTGTGCCCCCGGTTGGTCATCAACAGCAATTTTTCACCCGTGGGCGCGGTGATGCCGGTGTCCTCCAGCGTGATGTCATGCCGCGGGTACTCACCCTCATCAAGCGGCTCAAAGATCCCTCTGTAAGGAATAAGATCCCCGGTTTCCAAATCGACCGTGATAAATGATTTCTTTTGATCAAGCCCGACCCCGCCCAGGATAAACAGGGGCCGGTCATTGTAGATGTGCCCGGTAAACGTCACCGAATTGATCGTCGATGTCGTGCCCAGCTGCGCGACTTTTTTCACAACTCCGGTCTCGGGGTTCGCCCGCAGGAAATAGACGGTATGACCGTCTTCCCCCACGGCCGTCGCGATTGATTGACCCTGATGCTGAATCCCGGTGAATTGCAGGGATTTGGCTTTATCTATGATCTTAAAACCGCCCAGAAAAGTCTCCGGGACAAGGTCCCCCTGCTCCTCACCCGGCGCCTCTTCTTCGGGTGAAAAATCAAAGGCGAACAGCGGCCGGGGGATCGAGGCGGGAGTTTTAGGCCCCACCACGAAATCTCTTCTCAGATATCTTAGCTCTCCGGTCACATCCTGGAATTCCGTGCCGGCCAGCAGGATGCGGCTTCCCGGATCAAAAGCGATGGTCTGCGGATTATTGTCCGAACCAAAATATATCCCTTGCAAGACGCCCTTCATTTCAATATTCTTCCCTTGGATATCGATCTCCGCGACCTGGACAACTCTGTATTTCGAATCCGAAGAGAATCCGGAATTAAAATCTATCCTTGTCATCAAGGCCACGACCGGCCGGGCCCCCTGCTCCAAGACCGTGATATCCTCCACATCAGAATTATTAAGAGTTAAATCAGTCAGATCAAAACTTTTTCCGGTATCGGGATTAAAAGAAAACACAACCAGGTGCCGCTTCCCTCCGATCATACTCTTCGTGGCGGCAAAGATCAGATTGCCCTGCCCGTCTTTATGCAGCAGGCGGATATGCCGGTATTCCCCTAACGCTCTTATCGTGGCGTAAAGGACAGTCGTCCGGAGGCCGTCCGGGCCTGTCTCAACCTTTGTGCCGTCGTCCTGTTGGGCAATCCGGGAAAATTGTTCGTCCGGACTGAACCGGTAAAATTCCGGTCTGCCTGTGTTCGTTTGCTTGATCAAAAGGATCCGGCCCTGATCCTGGATAAAATCGGTCCGGTATTGATCGATATAGGCCTCATTCCCTTTGGCATAAAAACCCTTGCTGTAAGCCCGCAGAGTCTGTGCTTGCGTGTCATAATAAACCAGCACCGTGGCCTGGGCGCTGTCGGCTCCGTCTTTCCGGATCAGGGACAGGGACAGAAGCTGCCGGCCGTCGTCCGTGGTGATACCGGTCTCCTCGATCGACCAGGCATTGGCCTTAACCGTGCTCTCGACTTCTACCAACAAATCCGAATCGATATCAATCCCCCTGCCGCTTATTTCTTCGAGCTCACCCCCTTCCATATCCAGAGTAAAGGCCCTGCCTGTGCTGTGAGAGATAACGCCGTCACGGCTGTTTAATAAAACAACAAAGGCCGGTTTGCCGTCGATGTATTGCCCGGTGAACACCGCGGAAAAATCCTCATACATGTCCGTTTCAGTAAAAATAACAGCCTCATCCAGAATATCAATTTTCCCGCTTTCAGGATCAACCGTGGCAAAGCTCAAAATACCAGAAGCGGCTTTGACCATGAACACCGGCCGGCCCTGGCTTTGCAGACCGGTGGGCTTCAACGACGTGACATCACCGATTAAACGGCCTTCATCTTCATAATATCCGACAGCCTCTTCGCGGATATGCCCCTTTTCCGTTGGGAGGGTTTCCGCTTCGATCGCGGGCAGGTCGCGCTCGTATTCGACCGACGATAATTCCTCATAAAACACCCGGGACTGCTCTTGACCATTCTCATAAAGCCGCAGCCAATTCAGGATCAGGAGTTTTTTCCCGGCCTTCCCATCGGCATGCGGCAGTCCGGCATTGATGGCCTCAAAGGGCTCCTCATAATCGTCCAGCCTCCGGTCTCCCAAGGCCTTCTTCACCGCGCGGACGACTTCGGCATCCAGGGCCTCCAGCCCCGCCCGGTCGATCTGGGAAAATATCTTATGCACGGTCGGCTGGTCCGGCAGATAGGCCAAAGAATTCCCGTAGAGCAGATTCCGCAGATACCGCTGAATACGCTCGGGATGTTCCTCATTCATAAAATAACCGGTATTCAGCTCCAGTAAATCCCCATCCGCCAGCATGATCAGGTCCGGATTCGCAAGCAGCCGCTCAAAGTCCACGGGTCGGTTTCTCGTGTCAACGGCCATCGGCAGCACCTCACGCCAGAGGATTTGATCCCGCATATAATCCGGGATGCGGGCCGCGAAGGCGTCCAGCCGGCGGAATAATCGCCTTAAGTTTTCTTCCGAGGCATCCACATTCGGGTCAAAAGGCTGGGCCGGTTTCTCCCTTAAGGAGCGTGAATCCAGGTAGACTTTCAAAAATTCGATCTGCCCGTCCGTTAGCACCGACTTCAAAGCGGGGAATTCTTTTATGAACGGCAAAAAATCGATTCGGGCCGCTTCTTGGGCCTGTTTTTGCGCGATCTCTTTTTCCGATAACACCCAGCCCCGGGGCGCTTCCCGGCGGCCGTAGCCCTGATAATAATTCAGCCGCAGGTTCAGGAATAAGGGATATTCTTTAAACTTCTCGTAAATGCGTCTGTTGATGAGCAGATACGGCCCCTGTTCCAGGAAGGTCACCTTAACCCCGGGTTTGAACGAAACCAAAAAGGCCTTTTTCAGCCGTCCGGGCCGGAAGGCGTGCGTGATATCCTCCGCGCCCTTGATCTGGCCGGGCGTGATCTTGTTGATGATATCCCCGTCGACAAAAAGTGTGCCTCCCTGCACGTCCAGCTGGCGGAAAAGCCGTTCGTTCGGCAGGACCAGGGCCTTTTTCTGGAGGATGAACGGGGCAAAGACATCCTGGGCGGTCGCCATCAAAGGCGGCAGGGCCTCCATGCGAGCGTTCTGTTCGTCCAGCACCCGCACGGCCTGCATCAAACCGTTGATCAGGGCGACCTGATGAATCGGTTTTTTCTGAACGATCTTCTCGGCCAGGGCCCGAATCGCGGTGTGCGTGCTTTGATCGATCTGGATGCTGTCACGCGCCACGGTCGGCTGGGTCGACGAAGGCATCTGAATGATCATCTCGCGCGGCAGGCCGTAGCCCTTGACTTCGGTCGCCTGCATGTTGATCCCGGCCACCTGGAACACGATCCGGCAGGTCTCTTCGCGGTCGAATGACGTCGGCCCTTTGTAAAAGATATGGACTTCCTTTTTTATCTCGTCCTCGGTCTGCGGTTCGCGCTTTTCTACATTCGCCCCCAGACGCGGGATCAGGTATTTGTCCGCGATAACAGCATCGCTCATGCCGTCGCCGTTGTCCTCGACGATAATATCCTGGCCGGTCATGGTGACATTGATCGCGTTGTCCGGAAAATCATAATTCACCATGTCCCCGTCGAGATAGATGTAATCGTCCAGGCGGTTGACCAGCTCGCCGTTGAGGTGGACCCGCATGCGGGTGAAAAGGCTCAGGTGCGAAACAAAGGCCTCTTCGAAAACCTCGCGCTGGCCTTGGCGCATGCCGGCCGGAAAATGGATGTGCACGGTCGTCCCGGGCGTATCCCGGTCGCCCTCGGTGATGTTGAAACGGATGCGGCCGTCTTTGCCTTTAAAGAATAAGATCCGGCGCGCGGTGCCGTCTTCCAGGGAACGCGTGTTGACGGTGATATAGGCCGCCTTTTTTAGGACCGGCTTGACCGTGTTGAGCACAAAGGCCTGCATCTGCAGCCCGCCCACGCCGAAACGGCCGATGGGATATCCGGCGGCCTTCATATGTTTCCGCAGGGCCAGGGCGCGGATCGTGGCGTCGGACGCGTTGGCCGCCAACTCTATCACGGACTGTTTAAGCGGGGCCTGGCGCGTGATCAGGTTCGAAATATCTTCGGTGGACGCGTCGCCGAGATTGTTTTCAACGGTTTGTTTAAAATCCCGCGGCTGGGTCAGGACCGGCGTGACGTCGGCGTCCGGGGTGCCCTCGCTGTTGTGGATCAGCCGGTAAGGGATATAATCTTCCCAGGCTACGGAGTTTTCTTCGGTAAAAAGCTCGGGTGCGACCGGCGCGGTGTTGCTAGCAATGACAAAATCAAAATCGGCAATAGGCTCATCGAGCTGGGGTATTTGCTCCGCGTAATTCAGGAAACGCAGGGCCTCTTCTGATTTGCCTTCGGCGGTCAGGCCGCGGGCGTGGAAACGATAAAATTCCTTGATCAGCCGTGTCTGGCGCCGGGCCTTTTCTTGAGGTGAGGCATTGGGGTCGTCATTCGCCCAGGATTGAATCTGTGTTGCCAGGCCGGATGTCTCAACGCTCACGGGGATCTGAACGCCCTGGCTGAAGACTTCCTCCGTCCAGAATCTTGTCCAATAGGTCTCCCATGCCTTCAGTTCGGCGAGTTCGTGCCCGGCCTTGTCGGCGGACCGGGCGTAAACCGCCCGGCGGTCGCGTCCGGCATGGTCGGCCTGAAAACGGTCATCCACAAAGACCAGGATCTCGTCGGCATTGAGCGCGACATAACGCTGGCTGCCGTCGGCATTTTGGCCGTAAATGATCTTCTTATCCGGGTTCTCCCGCAACCATTCACGGAAGCCGATCTCCCCGTCCTCTGATGCGGGGACCTGATAGCCGCCGTCTTGAAGGTCCTGTTGGATCTGCCCCAGCACCGGGGCAAAGGCGCCGGCGGTATGCCTGGCCTCATGCGTCAGGCGCGAGAAAGAGACCTCCAGATCCTCCATCCGGCCGACGGGAGCGGAATCCGTTGGGACGCGGCCGACCTCGGTCAGGTCAAAATCCTGCGGCACCTCGAACCCGCCCGAGAAATACTTACGCGGCACGAATTGCCGGGTGGCCGGGTCATAATCCTCGCGGATGTAATCGTAGACGCCCTTTTTCAGGGCGGTCAGGTATTGCTGGTAAATCTTCTCTTTAACGTTCTTATCCGCCAGGTCGATGCCGTTAACCTTGTGCTGATCCACATAGGTCTTGGAGAGGATGCTGTCCTTAAGGTTGCGCTTGAACCACAAGGCCAGGATCAGGGAATGATAGATCTGGCGCAGCTGGGCGAAATTCTCGCCCTGGTTGACCTCCTCTTCGATCGCCGGCAGGATGACCTCCTTGACGATGCGGGACGACAGTTCGCTGACCTCTTCGACCGCGTCCTCGGTCAGGCGGTCGGTTCCAAGGTCTTTGTTGTCGAGATTGTGTTTTAAGGCCATGTAATCCTGCTCAAGCATGACCTGCAGGCGGCTGTCGAGAACATAGGCCTGGCTGCCTTTAGCGAACACGACCGCCTTTTGCGGGATGATCCAGACCTTGTTAAAGGTATTGACCGGGATCTCGGTGGTCCCGTATTTCTCATAGGCCTGGTCATAGATCTTTTCCCAGAACTGCTCGCCGAGTTCGTCTTCGGGGTAGATCAATGACGCGGTCAGCTGTTTGAGGATATAATCCTGGGCCAAAAGGTCGCGGCCCATGTCGGTCACGGCCAGATCGTCGGCAATGATCCGGTCTTTTTCATGCGGGGACAGATTCACCCAGAGCGAATCTTCGGGGATGGTCAGCGCGGCCAGGAAGTATTTGATCAGGCGGGTGGACTGCTCCTTGAACGCCTCCCCTTCCAGTTCGGAATGGCCGGTGTCGATGATAAAATTAAACCGAAAGGGGTCCTGCGGATTGATCTTAAGGCCTTTAAGCAACAGAGGGACATACGCCTCAGTCCTGGTGACCATGGTCCCGGGCGGCGGAAGAAGTTCGTTAGAATCTTGGGTGTGACTGAACACAGGCGTGGCCGCCTGCGCCGTGCCGGATTCAAAAACAAACCCGGGACACAGGGACAGACACTGTGAAAAGAGAAAAACGGCTGCCGTCAGGCATCTAAATGTGTTGCGTAACTTGTTCATGGATATAAAGATTTGACTCAAGATGAAAATTGAATATTTATATAAGTATACCATATACTTATATATTAATGCCAAACCACCCAAAAAGGGAAAGCGTCCTTTTTTTCCCTTTTTTTCGGGCAATCTCAGATACAGATGGCCCGGGTTTATCAACCCGGTTGAACGGACAGGAAAATACCGGATTGTCAATCTGATGTGAATGATCTTCATGCCTAAAATATGACACGAAATCCACACCGGGTTGTCATCCGGTCGTAAAAGGAATGTAAAAAGTTCTTAAAAAGAAGACGGGGAGGAAAGGATCGCTGTCACCCCTGATTGAAATGAAAAAATCTCATTTTTAAAATGCTGCTGGAGTTGGACTTACAACCACAACACCGGGTCTTAAGACCAGGTGTTGTGGTATAGGCGGAGGTAGGAGTCGGTCATTTTCTCGACCGAATAGCTGCTCTGGACGAGCTGATAAGCGGCGTCGGCCATGGCCTTGCGCTGACCGGGATTATCGATCAGGTATTCCAGATGTCCGGTCAGGGCCCGCTGGTCACCCGCATCGAAAAGCAGGCCGTTGCGGCGGTCACGGATCACACGCGGAATGCCGCCCACCCTGCTGGCGATCACCGGCACCCGGGTGGCCATGGCCTCCAGGATCGTCATCGGCAGGCCTTCAATAAAAGACGCATTCACCAGAATATCGATCACTTGATAGATATCCGGCATATCATGCCGGTTGCCGGTGAAGATAACCCTGCCTTTTAAGCCCAGGCGGGCCGCTTCGCGTTCGAGGTCGGCGCGTAAAGGCCCGTCGCCCACGACCAGAACTTTCACTTTTGGCCGTTTCCGGCAAATAACATCCACGGCCTTGAGCAAAAGGGCATGCCCCTTCTCTTCTTGCAGCCGGCCGACAATCGCAATAACTAAATCCTGCCTGTTTAACCCCAGCGCCTCTTTAAGGGCGGCGGACGGTTTTTGCCCGGCATAGGCCGCAATATCGATCCCGTTATAAATCACCCGGACTTTAGCCGGACGCAGGCCGCTTTTGATCAAATCCTTTCTGACCTCGTCGGAAACCCCCACGACCTGCTCCGCCATCCTGAGCAGAAAGGCGTCCAGCCGTTCATACACCCGCAGTTTCCGGTCGCGTCCGTGCCAGACGTGATTGGTCGCGATCCACCGCCGTCCGGCCAGCCAGGCCGCGATGCCGCCGACGATATCGGCTTTGTAATTATGGGTATGCAGGATATCAACGCCCTCTTTTTTGAAATAATCCCGGATCGCAAAGATCGTTCTGATATCAACCCGGCCGCGGGAGTCGAAGACCGCGGTCGGCAGACCCGACTCGCGGGCCCGGTCCACGATTTCAAGATGGGGATTAAGCGTGTTGTTCAAAGCACCCACCACGTTTTCGCAAACATCCCGGTCCGCGCAACGGCTCAAGGACAAAATAACCTGCTCCGCGCCAAACATCCCGCCGCTGCTTATCAAATGTAAAATTTTTAACGGTGCCCGAGTTGGCGCGTTACGGGTTGACGAGTTACGAGTTAGCGAGTTGCGCGTGGGTGAGTTATGAGTTGATGTGTTGTCGCCGCGGACATTATCCGGCTTCGGTATCGAATCGGCCGCCGAGAGCGCAGCAGCCGGCCTCTTGTCGAATAAATCCTCATACCCCGCCAGCATCTTCGTGAGTGAAAATTCCCCGGCCTTGAGCCGCCCGTTTTTGCCCATCTCTTCGCGTTTGGATTTATCTTTGATCAGGATATCCAGCGCCTCGGCCAGATAGGACTCATCACCGGGCTCGACCAGGATGCCGTTATAATGATCCTGAACCAGTTCCGGATTGCCGCCGACACGGGTCGCGATCACCGGTTTGGCCGCGGCCATATATTCCAAAATCGCATTCGACAGGCCCTCACTCGTCGATGTCAAAGCACAAATATCGGCCGCGGACATCAATTCGCGCGCATCGTCTCTGACCCCGAGGAACAGGACCCCGTTTGTCGCATCATCTTCCGCGTTGCCTAACCCGAGACTGGCGACCAAAGACTGCAATTTGTCGCGCAACGGCCCCTCTCCGACCAAAACGAGTTTTAGCCCGGGGGCATGACCGGCCGGCCGGTCACGGACAACCCGCGCGAAGGCCCGGATCAGCGTCGCGTGATCCTTGACCGGCGTCAGACTCCCCACGTGCATGATCACGATATCATCCGCTTTAATGCCTGTCTCCACCCCAGCCGTTGAACCAGGTGACGACACATCCCCGCCAAAAAGACGCCGCCGAGCTAAGCCCATCTGTTTCCTATTCGCTAATCGCTGACCGCTAAACGCTGATACATCGATCCCGTTATAAATCACCTCCACCTTGGCCTCCGGCAGTCCCTCCTCTTTCATGAATTTATCCTTGATCGCGGTCGCGTTAACCACAATCTTGTCCACCCAACGGTCAATGATCCTATACGCCCAGACATGCCGCGGCCCGCGCCAAAAGCCCATGTCCCGGCGGTTGGAAAAGATCCTCTTGACCCCGGTCAGGCGGCCGCACAGGGTGCCCCAGATATCCGAGCTGAAATGATAGGTCATGACGAGATCCGGTTTCTCCCGGCGCAGAAAACGGATAAAGCGAAGGCCTTCCCGTAATCCGGAAAGGCCGTAAATGCGTTTGACCGGAAAAGGCGCGAGCCTGACCCCGACCGATTCGATCACGTCGCGCGGCGCCGGGCCGACACATTCCAGACTGGCGACGATGATCTCATATTTGTCCTTATCCAGCCCTCGGCATAACTCGAAGATTTGGCGTTCCGCCCCACCGGTCAAATAGGCCAGGCAGTCGGTTAACAGAACGATCTTGGTGGACTGACTCATTCCTTCAGGCGAACTCATTCCTTGTAATAATTATAATAGGTTTTGCGTTTGGGTTTGGATTTCTCGGCCTCGTCACGGGCGGGCGGCGTGATGGCCGGGATCTTTCTTTTTTCCTCGGCCTTCGCCCGCGCCTCGGCCAGATTGATCTTGACCTGATTCGCCCTTACGTTTAGGGCCTCGACCAGTCCGGCAAAGATCCAGAAATACGATCCCACTTCCAGATAAGTCCATCGGTCGCCGAAGAGATTATTGATCATCAAAACAATGACCGCGCAGACAAACCCGATCCCCAGCGCGCGCGAAAGCTCATCATCGCCCTGGCGGTACAATTTGATCCCGCGCAGAAGAAATATAAGCATCAGAAGCATGAAAATCAAAAATCCGATCACCCCCTGCTCGGCGAGGATCTTCACGTAAATATTATGCGTGTCCATAAGATAAGAACTGGTCAAATTTGAGAAGCCGCCGTAACCG
>CAZBSU010000031.1:0-12692 GCA_964494745.1 uncultured Planctomycetales bacterium
AGTAGATATTCAGGGATAAATCTTCACCAAATGTCCCGGATTATTCGCGCCGCAGGCGGGATTGGCGAACGGCAAGGTTTAGTTGCGCGCGAAAGGTGGGCCCCCCGGCCATGGAGGGATGGCGCAAAACGGTATGGGGAATATCTAGTTCAGCCAGGGAATATCCAGCCGTTTTGCCGACCGCCAGAACAACGGCACCGGGGAAAAACCCGATAAATTCATTTAAAATCCGTTTCCCGGCCTTAACCTCGTTCAACGTGGGTTGCCGGTTGCTCAATATCCCCCGCCCGGGATCAAAGGGGTGCCAGGGAAAAGTGTTCCAGATAACATAGGCCAAAGGCGCGCCGGGCAGGGTCATCAGCATTTTCCAGACGATGCTGGCGGTGTTCTCGCTAAATCCCCGGGGCTTGATCTCGGGACGGCTGGTGCGGCGCGGGGTCGTCCCCGGAAGGACATCCTGCGGCCGAATGTCGGCCGACCTTTTATGGCCGAGCAAAATCCTTTCGGAGGTCATGGCCAGGCCGGTAAAATGCCCGCCCTGGTAACTCAAGGCCTCGCCGATAAGACAAAAACGGGCCCTGCCGAGACGGCTGCGCAAATAATGAATGAGGTGTCGCCGCCGAATCGCCGGAGCGGCCGGACCGATATCATGGCGCGTATCGCTCTCCTGCCAGGGGTTGAAGACACCCTGGGCACGGGGGAAGGGGCAGGACCGCACATGCCGGATAAAGGTTTCTATCTTCATAAAAATATCATACACGAAAATAATTCGATATCAAAGTCTTCCGGATATTGATAACACATCTCTGCGTTCATCTCCAATATTTTACAAACATAATAAAAATTTTATGTTTTACATCCGGGCGGGATAATCTTAGAATAGTTTGATTTATGTCCGACAGCCATCATAAACTTTTCAAGAATAATGGCGGTGCCGTATGAAGCAACAAGCCATGCTCGGGGAGAAATGTCAAGACAACGACGTGCGTTGCCTTCTGTGCGCGCACGGCTGCCGCATCAAGCCCGGCGAGTTCGGCTTTTGCGGGGTGCGTCAAAATAAGGACGGGGTTTTGCAGACACTCGTCTACGGCGAACCGATCGCGGCCCATCTCGATCCGATCGAAAAAAAACCGCTTTATCATTTCCTCCCCGGGACACGTTCCTATTCCGTGGCCACCGTGGGGTGCAATTTCCGCTGCCGATTCTGCCAGAACTGGCAGATATCCCAATTGAACAAAAAGGATCACCGCGCGGATGGCGTGCCGTTTGTCCCCCCTGAGGAGATCGTTGAGCAGGCCCTGATCTACAAGGCCCAGAGCATAGCTTATACCTACACGGAACCGACGATCTTTTTTGAATATGCCTATGATATCGCCCGCCTGGCCCAAGACAAAGGCCTGGCCAACATCTTTGTGACCAACGGGTTCATGACCAGATCCGCGCTCGAGCAGATCCAGCCCTTTCTGAACGCGGCCAACGTCGATCTGAAAAGTTTTAACGACACCTTTTACCGCCAGACCTGCTCAGGCCGTCTGGAACCGGTCCTGCAGACGATCCGCAACATGAAAGACCTCGGCATCTGGCTTGAGGTCACAACCCTGATCATCCCGGGGATTAATGATTCCCCGGCGGAGATAAGGGATTTGACCGCCTTCCTGGCCGGTATCGATCCGAACATCCCCTGGCATATATCACGCTTTCATCCGGACTACCAATTCGACAACCATGCCCCAACGCCTTTAACGACCCTGCAAGCGGCGCAAAAGATCGGACATGAGCAGGGCCTGCGCTACATTTATCCGGGCAATGTCAGCCAGGACGTCAACACCGCCTGCCCCGAATGCGGACAGGTTTTGATCAAACGCCGACACTATCAGGTTGAGAAGCTCGATCTTACCGACCATGTCTGCCCCAAATGTCAAACGCCGGTCGCCGGCATATGGGAGGGAGAGGGATCCTATGGGACATAAAAGGGCTTTGGTCGTGGTTGATGTGCAGAATGATTTTTGTCCCGGCGGGACTTTAGCGGTAAAACAAGGGGATCAAATCATCCCGGTCCTGAACGATTATATTGATCTCTTCATTAAAACCGGTCACCCGGTTCTCTTCAGCCGGGACTGGCACCCGCGCGCGACCCGTCATTTTCAGGACAACGGCGGGCCCTGGCCGGCCCATTGCGTGCAGGACACACCCGGAGCGGCGTTTCATCCCCGGTTAAAAATCCCCGGGCAAGGTGTGATCATCTCCAAAGGCATGGAACGAGACCAGGACGGATATACGGCCTTCCAGGCCAAGGACCGTCAGGGCCGCGGCCTGAATCAAATTCTTAAAGCGGCTAACATAACCACCCTTTATATCGGCGGCCTCGCCACGGATTACTGCGTCAAGGCCACGGTCCTTGATGCTCGCGATCATGGCTATCATGTTCGGCTCTTAACCGATGCGGTCAGAGGCGTCAATCTGAACCCTGATGATTCCCGCCAAGCCATAGACGAGATGCAGGCCAAAGGCGCCGAGCTCACGAACTGGCAAAAGCTCCGGGCTGAGTTTTCAAAAAATCAAATAAGGGGTCAAAATGAAAAAAAATATCGTCATCATCGGCTGCGGTTTTGGGGGAATTGAGGCCCTGCGCCGCCTGAGCCGGCATAATGACCGTTTTCATATAACCGTGATTGACAAGCGGGACACGTTCGATTTCCTGCCGCTGTTGCCGGATATCATCGGCCGCGATTTTCCGGTGGAGTACCTGCAGGTTGGCATCGCGGATGAATGCCGGCGCTGCCAAGCCGATTTCGTCCATGAAGAGGTCATCGGCCTGGACCCGGGAAATAACACCGTATCAACGGCGAAAAACCAGTTTCCTTACGACCAATTGATTATCGCCTGCGGGGGAGAAACGAATTCTTACGGTAATGCGGAATTAGCCCAAAACGCCGCGACCCTTCGGTCGGTTCGGGACGGTTTGGATATCAAAAAAACCATCTCAGAAAAAACGTTCGAACATTTCATCATCGCCGGCGGGGGATATACGGGGATTGAGATCGCGACCCAGATCAAACGCTGGATCAACCGAAACGGTTCCAGGGCCCGGGTCTTGATCGTAGAACGGGCGGATTCCATCCTCGGGCCGCTGCCGGACTGGATCAAAGACTACACCCTTAGACAAATAGAGCAAATGGACGTGCCGGTCCTGTCCGGCAAGACCGTCCAAGCGTATGCCGGCCAAACCGTGACCCTTTCCGATAACACCCGTTATCCGAATGCCCTCCTGATCTGGGTGGCGGGGGTCAAGCTGCCGGATTTCGTGACCAATCTTAACGTCGAAAAAATCGGAGGGAGAATCAAGGTCAATCCCTTTTTGCAGGTCAGGGAAAACGTCTACGCGATCGGAGACGGCGCCGCCTTTCTTGATCATGATAAATCTCTGCGCATGGCGGTCATGTTCGCCATGGGACAGGGCAAATGCGCGGCCGGCAATATCGTGCGAACTTATCAAAACAAACCGTCGCGGGCCTATCGCGCCCTGGACCTTGGTTATGTCATTCCGGTCGCCAACAACCGCGCCAGCGGTTTCGTCCTGGGAATGAAAACGAAAGGTCTTTTACCGGCCCTTCTGCATTACGGCATCAGCGCTTATCGGTCCTACGGCTGGCGCAACCGGATCGGGGTTTTCCTGCATTCCCTGCGCAACAGATAGCCCAAATCGTGTCGCAAGAGGCATTCCGCTCATTTGTGTTTAGTATCCGCTTCGTGATCTCGAACAACTCAAACGCATCCTGCCAAAAGCAAACGGCATCATCTTCATCGATAATGAAGCCCTCTTCAAGCAGGCCCTTGCTTTTGCCGTTATGAAGATTTCTTCACTGACCGGAAGGGCCCTAAGCCTTTCCGTTTCGCTCCTATGATTGGAGCCTCTTTTTCAACCGATCGATCTCATCCAAGACCTCATCCGTGACCAGCATATGATGGCGCGCGTCCTTTTTAAACGCGTCCAAGGCCGAGAGGAATTTTTTGATCACGGCCTGCTGGCGTTTCTCCCGTTCCTCCTCGGGGTCGACCGGTTTACGCTCCTTGATGATGGCGGTCAGGTCCTTGCGGACCTCGGCCGCGGGGATACCCCGGTCAAAGACATCGTGGCGCAGTTTCTGATAATCCTCGGCCAATAATTCTTTCTTGCTCTTGGCCAGCCTCAAGACATCGATGGCCTCATAAGGCGGGATGCGGACCGCGTCCCGTTCCCGGGCAAAATCAGCCTCCAGATAGGCCGGCTCCTGCTGCTCGACAAACAGATAGGCCTTGAGGAGTTTCTGGCAGATACCCTTGGGCAGGCCCAATTCTTTTTCGGTATAATCCTCGAATTTTTCAAAGCCCCAGGCATGATACATCTTGTCCTGGTAGACCGCGAAGAGATGCCGGCCCAGATTGAGCCAGGCGGTCTTAAAATGTTTGGCGTAACGCTGGATGTCTTCGCGGATCGTATCCCGTACGGTCTCCAACTTGATCTGGTCGAATTGCTTCTTGCTCAGGGATAAATCCACCACAGGTGTTTCTGTCTCATCATACATATAGGATCCTTTCGTTGCGCAAGTAAAAGGGGAAGGACTAAAAAAATCATTATACTTTGAATGGAAGACTTTGCAATTTTTAATCGCGTTTGTTCCGCCACCCTGAAAATGGCATCGACCTTATAATAATTCCCGCCGTTTCGATTGCGCGCGGGTATCGGTTATGCTACATTGTTTATAATGAAAATGATTCAATACGAGACAATTCACCTGATCCACCTCCGTTATCATGCCTGATAGAATCTTTGTCGTTGCCGGGGCCCGGCCCAATTTCATGAAGATCGCGCCCTTGATGCGCGAACTGAAACAGCACAAAAAATGTTTTCGTCCGTATTTGATCCATACCGGCCAACATTACGACCCGGCCATGTCGGATATCTTTTTCCGCCAGCTTCAAATCCGCCCTCCTGACGTTCATTTAAATGTCGGCTCCGCTTCGCACGCCGTTCAAACCGCCCGGATCATGACGGCATTCGAAAAGATCCTCGAGCGCGGAGCCCCGCGCCTGGTCATCGTGGTCGGGGATGTCAACTCGACCTTGGCCTGCAGTCTGGTGGCGGCCAAATTCGGCATCAAGGTCGCGCATGTCGAGGCCGGGCTGCGGAGCTTCGATCCCGGCATGCCCGAAGAGATCAACCGCCGGATCACGGACCATCTCAGTGATTATCTGTTTGTGACCGAACCGAGCGGCATAAAAAATCTCAAACATGAAGGCATCGCGGACTCCAAGATTTTCTCCGTTGGCAACATCATGATCGATACGCTGCGCTCAAGCATGCCCCGTATCGAGCAGAGTCGCATTCTTTCACGCCTTGCCCAAAAAGCAGATATCCGTCTGCAGCCGCGGCATTACGCCGTTTTGACCCTGCATCGGCCGGTGAACGTCGACCGCAAAAAATCTCTGCAAGATTTCTACGCGATCCTGTCGGATATCAGCGCCCGCCTGCCGGTGATCTATCCGGTGCATCCCCGGACGGCCAAATCGCTCTGCCGCCACGGTTTCCTGAAAAAATTCCGTTCCATCCCGAATCTGATCATGACCCCACCGGTCGGATATCTGGATTTTATTCATCTCGTCAAAAAGGCACGGCTTGTTCTGACCGATTCCGGGGGTATTCAGGAAGAGACCACGGTCTTGAAGATCCCCTGCGTCACGATGCGCACCACCACCGAACGCCCGATCACCGTGACCCAAGGCACCAATTATCTGACCGGGACAGACAAACGGCTGATTCAAAAAACCGTTTGCCTGATCCTGGACAACCGCGCCAAAAAGGGAAGAAGGCCCAGGCTCTGGGACGGTCGGACGGCGCAACGGATCGTCCGAATTCTTCTTAAACGCCAAAAAACGCAAAAAGGAATATAAATTTCAGACCCTTAGTGTTAAATTAAAAGTATGCGGTTATTTTTTTTATTAATATCCATATTAGTGTTCACCAACCCGGCGGCGGCAGAAACGATCACCCTGAAATCAGGGCGTGTGCTTAAAGGCCAGCTGATCGAACGGACTTCGGAATACATCAAATTCGATACCGGTTCCGGGGTCCTGAACATTCGTTACCGGATGATGGATCCGGCCGATGCCGAACGTTTGCAAAATCCGAATTACCGCCCAGGAGAATCCCCGCAACCGACAACTGGCAAAAGGCTAACCCCCAAGGCCGCTCCAGCGCCAACGCCTGATACCGACAGACCCAAAGATATCTATACCTTGTTGGAGGAAAAAATCGCCCCCCGGGATTTTATTTTCCAGAAGTACAGTTTCAATCCCAAAGACTACCGGCAGGTCATCCAAGAACTCCGGGATATCCCCAGCACTAGGCCTTTGCTGAACATCGCCAAGGCCTATTATTATCTCGAAGAGGACGAGGCGGCCATCGCCACGGCCCTGAAGGCGGCCGAGGCCCGTCCGGATGACGCCGAGGCCTTCTTTACCTTAGGGTTTATTTTTTGGGGCAACGATGAATTTGCCAATGCCCTTAAATATTATAAAAAGGCGGTTCAACTCGATCCTGACCTGGCTTACGGGCAGATCGGCGATATCTACCGCGACATGGACCGCTGCCAGGAAGCCATGAACTTTTATAGAGATTTCCTGAAGGCTTATCCGTCCAAACATGCCGGCTTGTTCGGGGTGTATCATTCGATGGGACGCTGTGCCACCATGCTGCGGCAGTTCGACCGGGCGATCGAGCTCTTCATCAAAAGCCTCGAGCTCAACCCCGATTATGCCAAGGCCCACCTTGATCTCGGCTACGGATACCGTCTGGTCGGCGCTTACGAAAAATCCGTCATGGCCTTTCACAAGGCCATGGAACTGGACCGCAACAATTATTATATCCTTAAAGGCCTCGGGGACAGTTATTATGATTTGGGCCAGATCGACAAGGCCTTATGGTCTTATGAGAAGGCCGTCTTGCTCCATCCGGATATCGAAATCCTGTCCCGGCTGGTCAAGACCCTGGCCCGCCAAGGACAATTCGAAAAATGCCTGACCTATCTTGATGAGGCCGAGGTCTTGGAACCCCTCAATCCGGCTATTTATCAGGGCAAGGCGCGCTATCTGCTTTATCTGGAACGCTTCGATGAAGCCAAACAAAATTATCAAAAGGCCGTGGATATCTACCGCTATCAAGGAGATATGGACAAAGTTGTCCTGCTCAAACAAACGCTTAAGGCGGTTGAAAAGATCGAGCGGCGTAACCTCAAACATCCAGCCCCGCGTTAATAAACTTTTTCCGTTTTTCTCCCTCAGCTTGCCGCCGAAATTGACTATTTCCTTGCGCGACCTCAGCCTGGGGCAACTTATCCGTACGCTTTGGTCGGAGTCCGAACCGTTCAATTGTAAGGCGCCTGAGCTGACCGATCCCGGCATCGGACTGACGACAGGCCAAGAGGCAAAGGGCGGATTTGAAAAAACATTTTGTAATAACGCACTTTCTCATATAATACAGATAATCAGTCTTAGTTAAGAGATCCTTTAAAGGAGGCTACCATTATGACATTAGAGATCAACACGATTATCCTGGGTGGGAATCTCACCCGGGATGTTGCGATGAAGGACACGCCAAGCGGCCGCCGGGTCTGCACGTTCACGGTGGCCAACAACCGCACCTATCTCAGCAACAATCAAAAGATAACCGAAACATCATTTATCGATGTCGATGTGTGGGGAAAGATGGGGGATAACTGTAGCCAATATCTGCGCAAAGGCAGTCCGGTGGTCGTCACCGGCCGGCTCAAGCAGGAACGCTGGGCGACCCCGGACGGGGGCAAACGAAGTCGGTTCAAGGTCGTGGCCCAAAATGTCCAGTTCCTCTCATTCGGTAAGCGGCCCCAGGAACAGGCTGGGGCTCAGCCGGCCCAGCAAGGGTCATCCTGGGAGTAAAACCTTTATTATCCATCATTCTGCAAGGAGGTCGTATGCGACCTGTCGAGCTCTTAGCCTTTTTGGTTGCCGCGTTCGGCATGATCAAACTGATCGTGGTCATGACCCAACCCCAAGGCTGGATTTCTTTTGTCAAAAAATTCTATGCCTACCCGCGCCTTACCATGGCCGTATCGCTTCTTGCGGCGCTGATTATACTGAAAATCCTTCTGGTCGAGTTGACCATCGTGCAAATTTTCGCCGCGATGGCCTTCATGATGGCCCTGATCGCGACGGGACTGGCCGCCTTCGCTAAGGAGATCCTGGACTTCTCGCAAACCATTCTGAAAAAGAAAAATTTTCTTTCGCGGGCCTGGCCCCTGGTCTCGGCCTGGACCGTCCTGATCATCTGGGTGCTGGTGGTCATCTTCCGTTAAGGAACCGCAAAAGAGCTTCTTCCCGGCAATACGGGCGAATACCGGCTCTCTTGGCAGCATTCAGATCATTATATTCTTCAGGCTGTTACGATAATTCACTCATATACTGATCTGTTGCTGTGTCCTGCTCAAATACCCACATAAAAAATTACCGTTTTCTTTGTTTTTGGCCCCAAAATCAGTTACACTTTTAGCAGAGAAGAGGTCAGGACCTGAACCCCTCTTGATAAAGGCAAACTGCACCGAAAGGGCAGGACGCAAAGCCGACAGGCCTAAGACCGGAAACCGGTTAAGGTGGCTGGGTTGCCGGGAGTGAGGAAAAATTGATCCCATTCTTTCGGACAGGAGGAGTGGGCTTTTTTATTATCAAAGGTCATCTTGCCGGTCGCTTTCTTAAGATGATGGGGGCCAAATGCATCGATTTGTTAATAAAAAGAAGGCGATTTTGCTGGGCTGCACCCTTGCCGTGATCGCCCTGGTCACGCTGGCGGTGAATCTCAGCCTCTCCTTTTCCGAATCGGTCTTGATCCGTCAGGTTGACCGGAACCTGACCCACCGAATCTCGCTGGGCGGGGCCGGTTACTTTTTTCCAAATACCCTGATCATCAAAGATATCCTGATCGAACCCAAACCGGGATCCGGACTTCCTGAACACACCTTTCATATCCCGCTTTTAAAAGGAAAAGTAGATCTTATCCGCTCGCTGTTGAACTGGGAACTGCGTATTTCCTCAATCCATATCAGCGATTCGCGCTTATCCTGGGCCTATTTCTGTGAATTTCTGCGCCGCAATCACGCCGAAATCATTCGGCTGATCAAGAGTTTGCCTGAGGGCAACATCCGGATCGAAACCCAGGCGACCCGTTTTTTATTAGCCCAACGCTCCGCCGGGCCGGATTATATCGAAACGGATATCCATTTTATCCTGAAAGACGACTGGATTCGTCTGTTCGGGTCCCTGGATCCGGAGGGTCATGCGCGGACAAAAGCCAAGCGGGGTAAAATCCGAAATCAACCCCGGCATTTTCTGCGCTTTGATCTCAACGGCGATTACGTGCCCAACGGCTTTATCCTGAACAGCCTGACCCTGAACGGGTCCAGGCTCTACACCAAGCTGTGGGGTGACCTGGATGATTCGGTGTTGAGCCTGAAGGGTTTCTCGTTTCTAGATACCCAGTCCAAGGGCCGGGTCCGGCGCAAAAAAGTCAACATGCTGCAGCGGGTCGGTTTTCTTTTCCGGGTCTTAAAAGGAGGGACGCCCGCCCCCGAGGAGGATCTGAGTCAGATCAATTTTTATGTCACGGATATCGATACCCAGATCAAACTCGATTTTCCCAGCCTGCATTTCCGTTATCTGACGATGCTGTTTAATAATGCCCCGCTGCATGCCGGGGGCCGCATCAATCTGGAGAATCCGGTGAACTTTGACCTAGCCTTTTCGTTCTATCCCGCCGCGTCCCACGATCTTGACCTGAACAATTTCAAGAGGATCGATTTAAAACTCAACGGCCTGATCGAAAATGATACCTACCGCGGGGACAGCGAAATGGTCATTTTACTCACCGAGCGGAAGAAGGGATTGCAATGGATACAGACCGGTCTGACTGGTCTGCAGTTCGATTTTAATTCATATCCGCGCCTCCAGGCCGCCATGGACCGGGGCTACACCTCCTGCTGGGTCAGCGGGAATGAACACCGCGTGACTTGGTCAGAGGCCGCCCTGCCTATCAATCTTGAGGGAGAAAACAAAACGATCGGTATCCATACAGATCTTTATGGCGGAACCATGGACGGTGAGATGCAAATCGATGCCAGCGCCGTTCCTTTCAAGATCACCTCGCATCTGGAAACCAGGGATGTGGATGCCAACCAACTCCAGGAACTGCTCATCCATTTTGGCAAAGTGCACGGCCGCCTGGACAGCCGCATGGACTATCAAAACCGGCCCCAACAGCGCCTCAAAGGCGAACTCAGCGTCAATGGCGGCAATCTCACAGATTACGAATTCTTTAAATGGCTGTCCGAAAACTTTGGCCTTCATTCCCTTTTGAGCGTTGATTTCGACAAGGCCCGGGCCGGTTTTCTGATCAATGATCAGAAGGCCGGGGTTTTCGATATCGATCTCGTTTCCGACAGCCTGAACATACAGGGTGATTTCTTTGTGCGCCCCAATGATCTGGTCGAAAGCAAATTGGCCTTGGCCTTTCACCGCCGACTCATACAAGAATCCCCGAAACTGGCCCCGATCATCAAATTCTTTGATCCCGAGACCCGGTTCGTGGATTTTGATTTCCAGCTCTCTGGAAATCTGCACGCCATGAATTTCTACTGGCTCGAAAATCCCGCCAAACAGCGTATTCGTGACGGCCTGCCGAATTTCATCGAACGGATCATCGACCACAGGGTCAATGCGGAGCTCAAATAAACGTCCCGCCGAACCTCCTGATCCCTTCGGCAGCCCAATAACCTAACCCCTTCGGGCACTTGATGTTGATCATCCGACAGCCGGGTATAGCCTCCCAAAATTTCATCAAAAACCGAATTCGGCACCCAGGTGCCCAATTCGGTTTAATGATTTATCAAAATGAGTGAAAAATACATATTCTGTTACCTTTTTTTTAAAAACAATATATGATATACTTATTGTAAGCCAAAAACGCCACGGAAATTGTCGTAAAGACGACTAAATTTGGGTAAAAATCACAAAAATCACTACTGCATCATAAATCCTACCCTTTCATTCCGTGACATTCAAATAAATTGATCTGCATATTTATGGTAAATAACTTTACATAATTGACACTACTGGGGAGGTTGTCATGATTCTCACTAAGAAAAATAATTTATTTTGTAAAAACAATAACGGTCAATCAACGCTCGAATATCTCATCTTGCTCGCTGCCGTGACCGGACTCCTGATCAGCTTTTTATCGTCTCAAGGTCTCTTCCGGCGCCAATTCAGCCGTACCCTTACCGACGGCACAACCGGCATGGAAGACATGGCGGAACGCATGGACGAATCCCGACCCAAAGGCGAAGACCGTTCCCAGGAACAAGATCCATCCCAAGATCCAGATCCGTCCACAACCGATGATGATGGGGAAACGCGGCGAGGCGGCGACCGCCGAGGGGGAGGCATACGGACAACCGGTAAAAAAGATTCGGGTACGTCGCCGTCTCCGAGCCCCGCGCCGACCGGCTCGCCCGGGGCAGGCACATCAGGTGCTTCCGGAGGCTCGGGTATTGACGATGTCGTTGAACGAATCTTCGGACCCAAATGCGGCAACGGCAAACTGGAAGATGGTGAAATTTGCGAGATCAATGACACCGATGTCCAGGACTATTTCGCCGATCCGGAGGATTCCTGTGAGGCCCACGGTTTTGCGGGCGGCGGTGTTCTGGCCTGTCGACAAAATCCCCGGACCGGGGAATGCGAGATTGATACCAGCGATTGTATCGAACTGTCCCCGCCCGTGTGCGGAGACGGAGTTCTGGAAGCCAACCGAGGGGAGATCTGCGAGCCGCCGAACACCTTCAGCGACGAGGTTCAAAATGCCTCCTGCTGGGACCGCGGCTACAGTGGCGGCGACCTGACCTGCGTCAAGAACGATGCCACCGGGGCTTGCGAGGTAAGCGAAGCTGATTGTCACGCCTGCGGCAACGGAGAACTTGAAGAGGGAGAGGTTTGCGAATTAGACAATACGATTGCGGATCAAAGGGAATCCTGTAAAAATCGCGGGCACACCGGTGGCTCCCTTTCCTGCAAAAAGAACGCGCAAACCCGGGCCTGCGAAATCGACTACAGCGGCTGTTATGACTGCACCGGGAGTCTTCCTGAGAATACCGAAGCTTGCGATCCCGTCAGCTCCGGACAGAGCTGTGCCTGGTTCGCCGTAGACAGAGGCAGCTGCAATAATCAGGCCTGCGCAGCGGAGTGTTCTGAAAACTATACCCTGGTCAACGATCCGGCCGGCTGCCGGGGGGGCTCATCAATCGGGCTTCCGTGCAGTTCCCTATCCAGCCAAGAGCAATGCGAAAGTATTCCACACATACAAGATCCACAAACGCAAGAAGACAGGCCTCAATGCATCTGGACTTTTCAGGGCTGCCAAGGAGACTATCTGTGCAGCACCTTGCCTGATTGTGAGACCTTTGACGTTGGTGGACGCGATTATACATCGGGATGCTATTCTACACCTGGATTACAAGGTTGTTACCACATCGATGCGGCAACAACTCAATCCGACGGGCATAATGATTTTTCACAACCCCAATGCAAATATTCCGAGAACTCACCCCAATCCTGGTGGCGGGATGTCCGGG
>CAZBSU010000032.1:0-2646 GCA_964494745.1 uncultured Planctomycetales bacterium
CGGTTTAACCATGAACACTTTTTCTCCTGTAAATTGTGGATCATCTTGAGCTCCTTTTATGTTTTTCAGAATGACTAGAGTAAACGATATCGGCACCTTAAATGTCTTTCGAACCCGTGGCTTGTTCTCTAGGCATTAAAGTATATCTGTGCCAATAATTTAGAGGAATGGCACTAAAAGTATAAAATTTTTTGATATAAAATGCAAATTTATCTCCTTTATGTTAGATATGTTATATAAATAACTGTGAGAAAACGATTTATCGAACCTAGACAGTGTAAATTTTCTAATTATTCTAAAAATCGCTTTCTCTCAAATCGTGAACAATATCACAAAGAACGGCTATTCTGCCTTCGCGTATTCTTCTTTGCGGTCCCGCGGCTCCAGGCCCAGAACCGGCAAAATGCTCGGCAAAGGCGTCAGATTGATGATCACCGGCGCGAAACCTTCCACCCCGTTCTCAAGCATGGTCTGCATCTCAACCGGATCGAACTCGATCTCAACCGCGCTTCCCTCGCGCTCAAGGTCAATCCGGTTCATGTCGATACCGCCGCGGGTGTCTTTCGCAATGACCTTCACCTGCCGGCGCTCTATCTGAATATCAAAATCCCGTTCTTCGGCCAACGCGGTCTTGGCCTGCTCAATCGCTTCAGCAGAGATCTCTTTAACGAATCGACTCATCTGGATCATCTTGACCTTGATCGTGGCCTCGGCCCGGGCCGCATCCGGGGCCTTGTCTTCCTCCTCTACGAGACGCCGGGTTTCCACTTCCAGATACAAATCCCGCAGATCCTGAACCGCGGCCTGGACGCCGGCCGGGATATTAACCTGACCGATTTTCTTCTTGCCCGAAGGACCGTGCAAAGTAAGCCGGGCTGTGTGCATCAGCGCCTCGCGCGCGGTATCTAACAACTCCGTGTCCCCTGTTTCCGCAACGTCCGGGATGTAGGCGGCGTAAGAGATCGGCTCCCGGCCAAAATGCTTTTTGAATATCTCGGCCGCCATGCGCTGGCCGATCGGGAACTGGATCAAGATAATCTTATCGTGCTTGATCCCCTTGTCCTCGAGGATCTGCTTGGAAAATTCGACATTTTGATCCGTGCTGGTCGAGTTAGGCTCGGTAATAATATCTTCCTCAGGGATGCCTTCCCGCAGCAAAACCCGCTTGAACTTCATGGCATCACGCTGCTCAAGCGGTGTCTTGTCGATGATAAACTTCGCGGCGCCGCCCGAGACCATGATCTTGCTGACCCGGCCTTCTTTGTATAAACGCGCGGCCGCCAAAGGCACCTGTTCGTCCGCGCTGCCCAAGACCAGCGCCAGATCCGCTTTCTCCGGCAGCGGATCGCGCACGGCGAGATAATCAATGATCGTGTTCAGCCCGGCCCGGCCCTTTTGTTCTTCCTCCCCGCCGTTGTCGAGCGGGCCGTCGGCCTTGTGCCTGTCGCGCCGCACCGGGCCTTCCCATATACCCGGCTGATCGACTACCCAGTAAAAATCATATGGGCCGTTTGAGTTAGCATCCGTTGTGGTCCAATCCGGCTCTTCATGCCCTTCCTCACATTGAAGACAAATATACACATAATCCCCTCGCGAATCACCCAAACCATATAATTCATCTGAAATGCGATTATATCTTTCATAATCTTCGTCCAGTCCTGACATTCTTATATCCTGTTCTGCTCGGTCCAGCTCCTTTGCTAATTCTACTCGCTCTTCTTCTCGTTCTCGCTCTCGTTTCTCTTCTCGCTTTCGTTCCTCTCGTTCTAACTTTAAAATATCAGATAATAATTCATCGATTTTTGGATAGCCCACTTTTTCCAAGCTATTAACTATAGCCCTTAATGACCTTATTTTCTGCGAGGCGGGGCTGTCAGAGAGTCTAACATGACTAAAAAAATCTTCTAAGGGCTGAATGGCCCGTTTGTCGCCCAATTCCCCCAAGGATTCAACCGCATCAAATCGGGATCGGGGGGCATCATCAGAGTTGCTTTTCAGCGCGCTGATATTCGCGTCCACTAATTGTTCCCTTGTCGCGCCCAATTTTTCAACAGCCTCCCGCGCCACGGAACGCACTTCCGCATCTTCATCCCAAAACAATGCCATCAGCGGCTCCACCGCGCGCGGATCCCCTAACTCACCCAAAGATTCAGCCGCCGCCCGACGGACTTCACTATCCTTATCGCCGAATAACCCAATCAGCGGCTCCACCGCGCGCTTGTCGCCCAATTCCCCCAAGGCTTCAACCGCATCCCGGCGGGCACCTTTGGATTCACTTTTCAGCGCGCTTATATTCGCGTCTACTATTTGCGTCTCGGTCACGCCTAATTTTTCAACAGCCTCCCGCGCCGCGGAACGCAGCTCCGCATCTTCATCCCAAAACAATGCCAGCAAAGGCTCAACCGCGCGCTTGTCGCCCAACTTACCCAAAGCTTCAGCGACTGCTCGGCGGACACTCTCTTCCTCATCTCCTAATAACTTTATCAGCGGCTCCACCGCGCGCTTGTCGCCCAATTCCCCCAAGGATTCAACCGCATCAAATCGGGATCGGGGGGCATCATCAGAGTTGCTTTTCAGCGCGCTTATATTCGCGTCTACTATTTGCGTCTCGGTCACGCCTAATTTTTCAACAGCCTCCCGCGCCGC
>CAZBSU010000032.1:2746-12541 GCA_964494745.1 uncultured Planctomycetales bacterium
AATGCCATAAGCGGCTTTACCGCGCTCTTGTCCCCCAACTCGCCCAAGGCCCAAGCCGCCTCCCGGCGGGCATCTTCAGATTTGCTTTTCAGCGCGCGAATATTTGCAATTGCTAATCGCCTTTTCGTCGCGCCCAATTTTCTAACAGCCTTTCGCCCCGCGGAACGCACTTCCGCATCTTCATCCCGAAATAATGCCATAAGCGGCTTTACCGCGCTCTTGTCCCCCAACTCGCCCAAGGCCCAAGCCGCCTCCCGGCGGGCATCTTCAGATTTGCTTTTCAGCGCGCTTATATTTGCATTAAATAATTGCGCTTTGGTCGCGCCTATTTTTTCAAGAGCCTCCCGCGCCGCAAAACGCACTTTTGAAGACCAATCCCCAAACAATGCCATAAGCGGCTCCACCGCGCGCAGGTCGCCCATCCTTCCCAAGCTTTCGGCAGCCTCCGCACGGACAAATTCAAAGTCATTTTTTAATGATTTAATCAGCGACCTCACCGTTCTTCCGCGCCGGTATTCTTCCACTAGCCTGCTCCCCCAGGCGGGCAAACCCAGGGCTGCCTTCACTGCCAAAATTCCTGCGATTATCAAAAACGCGCCATGTTCATCAAAAAGACCTGCAAACGACGAGATATCCGCCAGCTGGCCGTCATGCACCGAGATCGCCCCGTCCTTTAGCGCGCCGATCAGGCCGATCGTGGGGATCGCGGCAAACGCGGCCCGGCCCTTTTGTTCTTCCTCCCCGCCGTTGTCGAGCGGGCCGGTGATATCCGGCTTCGCCCGCGCGATCTCAAGCGCCTGTGCGTGGACCATCGGCGCGCCGAGGATCACTGACGGCACGCGCGGGGAGCCGTTCTGATCAAAACTTATCAATTCAAAATCCAGCGGGAAGATGTCCGTGCCGTCGTCATACGTGGCCCGGCCCTTGGCCTTACGGATCAGATAGGCGCCCTGCAGAATATCCCAAAGCTTCGAGCGCGGCTTTAAATATAATTGTTCATAATCCTTGATTCGCGAGCTTAATATGAGGCGGCCCATTTTAATGAATCCGGACTCGTCCGGATCGGATACCGCTTCACGGGCCCGGCTTAAGACCTGTTTATAATAAACCGGCGCCGGGTCTACGGAAGAGTCAGTAAATGCGGCTTTGGCTTCGGCAAGATCATTTGCCTGATCGTCGAGAAATACCTTTTCGCCGTTAAAAAACACGCCGTCCTCGGCTTCCGACGCCTCCCATAAAGACGAGCCGCTGCCGTCGATATCGTATTCCGGGGCAAAGATCAAAGCATAAACCGGACGGCCTTTTTTAAGCAGGGAAACGGAAAAACTATACCCCGTGCCGCCGGCGGCGTAGACCTTGGTCCCGTCGATCGGGTCAACGATCCAGACATATTCGGCCTGCTTGGCCTTCTCGATCGCTTCCCGGGTAAAACTTTCTTCCCCGATGACGACCGACCCCGGGATCAAGCGCATCAACTCCGAGTCCATCATCCGCTGGATTTCTTTATCCGCTCTGGTGACGATGGTTTGATCGGCTTTGGTTTCGATTCCGAAACTTCCTTCCCTGCGGATTCCGAGCATAATCTCGCCGGCACGCGTTGCCAGCGACCTGGCCGCCGGGGTCACCCGCGCCAGGGTCTGCTTAAGCTCCGCGTCGCCCTGCCGCCTTAAATGAACCCGGCCGGCGAAATCGCCTTTGCCCTTGGCCGCGTCCGAGACCCGCTCCTTCCCGACATTTTCCAGCGGGGCATGGCCCATCTCTTCCCCGCCGGCGAAATACTTGCGCGGGATCGGCTCCTGGCTCAGGCGGTCGTAGTCTTCTCTTATATAATCAAAAACGCCCTGCTTGAAGGCGTCCACATAGCGGGCGTAAATCTTCTCCTTAACCGCGGGGTCGCTCACATCCACGCCCTTGGTCTTTTTCTGATCCACGTAAACCTTGGAAAGCAGGCTCTCTTTGACCGTCTCCTTGTACCACTGCGCCAGGATCAGCGAATGGTAGATCTGCCGGATCTGAGCGAAATTCTCGCCCTCATTGACCTCGCGTTCCAGCTCGGGGATAATGATCTCGCGCACGATCTGCGCGGAGATTTCCGATGAATCCTCCACGTCCGACGCGGCCAGCCGGTCCGTGCCGAAACGCCGGCTGTTCTCATGTGCGCGCAGGGACTTATAATCCTCATCCAGCAGGACCTTCAACCGGCTGTTGACGATATACACCGTGTGTCCGTTCTCATAGATCTGGGCGGTCTGCGGCATGATCCATACTTTATTAAAGGTATTGACCGGAATATCGGTCGTGCCGAAGCGTTCGGCCGCCTGGTCATAGACGCGGTCCCAGAACCTCTGCCCGAGTTTCTCCTCGGGATAGATCATGGAGGCCGTGACCTGCTTTAAGAGATAATCCTGGGCCAGCATGTCGCGGCCCAGCTCGGTCCGGCCGAGCTCGTCGGGGATGACGCGGTCTTTTTCATGCGGGGAAAGATTGACCCACAGATCGTCCTGCGGCACGGTCATGGCCGCCAGGAAATATTTGACCAGGCGCTCGAAATCCGCCTTGACCTGCGTCCGGGTCAGGTCCGCGCTGCCGCTGTCGATGATGAAATCAAACTGCAGAGGATTTTCGGGATGAACCGTCATGCCCTTGAGCATGACCGGCATGAAGGCCGGGCTGGGGCTGACCATGGCGCCGGGCGGCGGCAGGTTCAAAAGCCCCATGCTCTGGGCATAGCCCGGAGGGATGACTGTTGTGAAGAAGAATGTAAAAGCGATAAATAAGGATACGCCACGAATGAACAGGCCAAACCTGTTCCGCTTGCAAACGCGAAACATATCTTGCTCCTTCTTAGGGGAACTCATGTTGGCTACCGGTACCATTCGCTGTCTTTTGAACCTGAAGTTGGTTCAGCCGACAAGGAACCGAAGATTGTACCAGTATCGTGGCGGGATACTATAGTAAGTATAAAACGCTTTCTTGAAAAAGGCAAGCAAATTTAACTACCTGGTTATACCCTTAAGACTTGCATATCAATGCCTTGCGACATATTTATTCTTGCAGAAAAAAATTGATATAAATAATTTTGATAAAACTATTTTTTCTTTCTCAGGACTGTGCCAACCTGCCGTTTGAGTTCGGGGATTTTATGGGCCACAACATCCCAGAGGATATCATTATCCACACCAAAATATTCATGAACCAGGATATTTCTCAACCCGGCCAGCCTTCTCCATTCAATCTCCGGAATTCTGCCCTTTTCTGAGTCAGGGATCTTTCTGGCCGCTTCACCGATGATTTGCAGATTCCTGATCACGGCATCAATAATCAAATTATTCTTGATAAACTTGCGCATCGAAACGCCGCGGGTATACTTCTCGATCTTTTTGATGGCATCGCGGATGTCTTCGAGATAAAGTTTATAATCGCGCATACCGGGCTTCCTTCAAAACAGCCTGCCGCATGGACGGTTTGAGGGCTTGGGGAGTGACAAGGTCAACTTTGCGCCGCAAAACCCGGCGCAGAAATTCCTGCAACTCCATAAAGCGGTCAAAAGATTTCTCACCCGGCCGGAATTCGACCAGGACGTCCACATCGCTGTTCTTTTGCTGTTTATTCTTCGCGTAAGAACCGAAGACCGCCAAACGCTTAACCCCGAACTTCTTGATCTTGTCTTGATTCTTTTCCAATGTCGTCAGGACACCGCTTCTTGTAATCATGAAGAACCTCCATTACATCAGTATATCATAGTGAAATAAATATTTACAGGCGGTTATCCAAAATGAAAAGCCCCCTGCATCCGAGGGCTTTTCAGATAAAAACCATTTTTGAATTTTATTTGCGCGCGGAAACCGGCGTCCCGGCCGCCTGCTTGGCCAGCAGGGCGTGATATTCCTGCAGGGCTTTGGGCTTGACCGTGCTTTTAATCATGGCCTCGATCCCGGCCACCGTGGCCTCGGCCGCGGCGATCGACGTCACGTAGGGGATCTTGCGCTGGATCGCCATCATGCGGATGTAGCTGTCGTCGTATTTGCTGTGCTTGCCGATCGGGGTGTTGATGATCAGCTGCAGCTCATTGTTCTTGATGGCGTCCACGATATTCGGCCGGCCTTCATGCAGTTTCTTGATCGGCGTGTTCGGGACGTCGTGTTCGTTCAGGAATTCGCTTGTGCCTTCGGTCGCGAAGATCGTCAGGCCGACCGCCGCCAACTGTTTGGCGACCGGGACTAGGTTCTCGCGGTCCTTCTCGGCCACGGTCAAAAGAACATTCCCTTTGAGCGGCAGTTTATACCCGGCCGATTCCTGGGCCTTGTAAAAAGCCAGGCCGAATGTGTCGGCCAGCCCCATGACTTCGCCGGTGGCGCGCATTTCCGGCCCCAGAACCGGGTCAACCTCCGGGAACATGTTAAAAGGAAATACCGCCTCCTTCACCCCGACATACGGGATATGCCGCGGCTTAAGTTCGGAGAATTCTTTAAGCTTTTTGCCGAGCATGATCTGGGTCGCCAGCCGCGCCAGGGAAATGCCCGCGACCTTGGACACGATCGGCACGGTGCGCGAGGCGCGCGGATTGGCCTCGAGGATATAAACCTTATTGTCGCACACCGCGAACTGGATGTTCATCAGCCCCACGACCTTAAGCTCGCGGGCGATGGCCCGGGAATATTCCTCGATCGTATTAAGATGCTCGGCGCTGATGTTGCGGCTCGGGATCGAGCAGGCCGAGTCGCCCGAATGCACGCCGGCCAGCTCGATATGCTCCATGACCGCGGCCACGAAAACCTCATCACCATCGGCCAGGGCGTCCACCTCGGTCTCGATCGCCTTTTCGAGAAAGCGGTCGATCAGCATCGGGTGTTCCGGGCTGACCTTGATCGCCTCGCGCGCGTAGCGCTGCAGGGATTCCTCGTCATAAATGATCTCCATGCCCCGGCCGCCCAAAACATAGGAAGGCCGCACCATCAGCGGATAGCCGATCTGCTTGGCGATCTTCAGGGCCTCGTCCAGGGAGCGGGCCGTGCCGCTTTCCGGCTGGGGGATGCCGAGTTCGATCATCTTTTCCCGGAAGCGCTCGCGATCTTCGGCAAAATGGATGCTCTCCGGGCTTGTCCCGAGAATGTTGACCCCGTTATCCTTGAGCTCCTGCGCCAGATTCAGCGGGGTCTGGCCGCCGAACTGCACGATCACGCCGTCGGGTTTTTCTTTGTCATAAATATTCAGCACGTCCTCGACGGTCAAAGGCTCGAAATAAAGCTTATTGGACGTGTCGTAATCCGTGGACACGGTCTCGGGGTTACAGTTGACCATGATCGACTCATAGCCCTCATCGCGCAAGGCAAAGGCCGCGTGCACGCAGGTGTAATCAAACTCAATGCCCTGGCCGATACGGTTCGGCCCGCCGCCGAGAATCATAATCTTTTTGTTCGGCGAGACCGGCACCTTGTCCTCGATATCTTTGTAAGTCGAGTAATAATAGGCCGCGTCCTCCACCCCGCTGACCGGCACCGCGTCGTAACGAACGGTCACGCCCAGCTCGCGGCGTTTGTCCCGCACGTCCTTTTCGGGGATATCCCACAGGCCGGCCAGATACCGGTCGGAAAAACCCATCTGTTTGACCCGCGCCAACTCTTCACGGGAGATATTCGTCAATCCTGTTTTCAGCAAGGTCTCTTCCGTTTCGGCCAACTCCTTCATCTGCCCGATAAACCAGCGGCCGATAAAGGTCTCCTGATAAAGTTCCTCGACGGTCATGCCGCGCCGGAGGGCCTCGTACAAGAGAAACACCCTTTTGCTCGACGGGGCGGACAGGCGCTGCTTAAGCTCATCCAGTGACAGTTCCTTAATATCCTCATCCTGACCCGGGCCGTAACGTTTGATCTCCAGCGAACGGATGGATTTCTGGAACGATTCCTGAAAATTTTTGGCGATGCTCATGACCTCGCCCACGGCCTTCATCTGGGTGCCGAGCACGTCTTGGGCCTGCGGAAATTTTTCAAACGCCCAGCGCGCGAATTTGATGACCACGTAATCGCCCCAAGGCTCGTATTTCTCCAGGGTGCCGGCGCGCCAGTAGGGAATTTCATTCATGGTCAGCCCGGCAGCGAGTTTGGTCGATATCATCGCGATCGGAAACCCCGTGGCCTTGGAGGCCAAGGCCGACGAGCGCGACGTGCGCGGGTTGATCTCGATCACGACCAGGCGGTCATCCTCGAGATTGTGCGCGAACTGGATATTCGTCCCGCCCACGACCCCGATGCCCTCGACGATCCTGTAGGAATAATCCTGCATGCGTTGCTGCAGGGCCGCGGGCACGGTAAGCATGGGTGCGACGCAGAAACTGTCGCCGGTGTGCACGCCCATGGCGTCGATGTTCTCGATAAAACAGACCGTGATCTTCTGGTTCTTCTCATCGCGGACCACCTCGAGCTCCAGCTCTTCCCAGCCGAAAACCGATTCCTCGACCAAAACCTGATGCACGAGACTGGCGTCCAGACCGCGCGCCACGATCGTGCGAAGCTCCTCGACATTGTAGGCCAGCCCGCCGCCGGTCCCCCCCATGGTATAGGCCGGACGCAGGACAACCGGATACCCCAACTGTTCGGCGATCTTCTCCGCCTCCTCGACTGAATGCGAGGGTTCGGATTTCGGCATGGGGATGCCCAATTTATTCATCGTGGCCTTGAAGGCAATCCGGTCTTCCCCTCGTTCGATCGCGTCGGCCTTAACGCCGATGATGTCCACATTAAACTTCTTCAGTACACCGGCCTTGTGCAGCGAGGAGGTAAGATTCAACCCGGTCTGCCCGCCGAGGTTCGGAAGGATGCCGTCCGGCCGTTCTTTTTCGATAATCGCTGTCACGCTTTCCACGGTCAACGGTTCGATATAGGTCTTATCCGCCATGCCCGGGTCGGTCATGATCGTGGCCGGGTTGGAATTGACCAGCACGACCTCAAACCCTTCCTTTTTCAAGGCCTTGCAGGCCTGGGTCCCGGAATAATCGAATTCACACGCCTGCCCGATGATGATCGGACCCGAACCGATAATAAGCACTTTATGAATATCTTTCCGTTTTGGCATTATTTCCTCTTTCTGGTTTCTTGATTACAATGACCAAAGACTTTCATTCTATACATGAACCCTGCTGTGTTCATCAACGAGACGGGAATGCCGAGGCGTGAATGAAGCGCAGCGACCTGCCCGCGCCGGCTGACGCCGGAGGCGGCGGGCCGGGGAACACCGAGGCGTTCCCGGCGAGCCTCTCAACGTGTCCCCCAAAAAGGTGACTGTCACCTTTTTCTTCGGCGAGCCCTTTCAAGCTACCTCGTAAAAACTCTTCGATGAAAAGTTCGGATCCGTGGTCAGGTTCACGCCCAGGCACCGCAGCCCGGCCTCATCACCGGGGGTCGGGATATGGGTCATATGGACTTCACAGCCCTTCAGCTCCTTGATCTTCTCCAGGGCCAGCCGCGCGGCGGGATTGGTGGCCGCGCTGATGCTGAGGCTGATCAGGATCTCGTCGAGATTCAAGCTGACCGTGCGGGAATCAAGGATGTCCCTTTTTAAATGGGATATCGAATCAATAATATTATCCGATAACAGCGGGATCTTGTCCGGGATCTCGGCCAGTTCCTTGAGCACGTTCAGGATCATGCTTGAGGCCGCGTGCATCAACGGCGAATTCTTGCCCGTGACGATCCGCCCGTCAGCCAGCTCGATCGCGGCCCCGCAGAATATGCCTTTGTTGCCCAGTCCCTTTTGCTGGCCGTGTTCGACTGCCTTGCGCGCCGGCTCGACCACGCGTCGCTCCAACGGCTTGGCATTGACCTCTTCCATCAAAAGTTCGCTGCGCTGAACCGCCTCCTGATCGACCAGGCCCATCACATATTCATACCTGTAACGGAAATACCGGCGGATGATCTCCTGACGGGCGGCCTCGCGCACCACCGTATCCTCAACGATCCCGCACCCGGCGCAGTTGACACCCATGTCCGTCGGCGAAAAATACAGGGATTCGCCCATGATCTTTTCCAGGATGCGTTTTAAAACCGGGAAGATCTCCATATCCCGGTTGTAATTCACGGAGGTCTTTTTGTATTTCTCCAGGTGAAACGAGTCGATCAGGTTGTAATCCTTGATGTCCGCGGTCGCGGCCTCGTAGGCGATGTTGACCGGATGCTTAAGCGGCAGGTCCCAGATCGGGAAAGTTTCAAACTTGGCATAACCCGCTTTAACCCCGCGTTTGTACTCGTGGTAAAGTTGGGACAGACAGGTCGCGAGCTTGCCGCTTCCCGGCCCCGGCGCGGTCACCACGACCAGGCGGTTCTGGGTCTCGATGTAGGAATTGGCGCCGTAGCCCTGGTCGCTGACGATCAGATCCACATCCGTCGGATACCCCTTGGTGAAGGGATGCGTGTAGACCTTGATCCCCTGGCGCTTGAGCTTATTTCTGAAAATGCTCGCGGTCGGCTGATTTTCATAACGGGTGATAACGACCGCGCAGATATCGATACCCCAGTCCTTGAGATCATCGATCAGTTTCAACGCGTCAAGATCATAAGTGATCCCAAAATCGGCCCGGATCTTCTTGCGCTCGATATCCCCGGCATAAATACACAGGATAATATCCGCCTCATCCTTGAGCTGTTTCAGCAGCCGCATCTTGACGTTCGGGTCGAACCCCGGCAGCACCCGCGCGGCGTGGTAGTCATACAGGAGCTTGCCTCCGAATTCCAGGTAAAGTTTGTTGTCGAACTGCTTGACCCGTTTCAGGATGGACTTGGTCTGTTCCTTGAGATATTTCTCATTATCGAAACCGATTTTACGCATGGGGGCTCTTTCCTGTTCTAAAATAGTCGTATCCATAAAAAAAGACAACCCTTTTGGGTTGTCATGAGGTTAATCAATTCTTCGATAATCGGCAAGCATAAACAAGAACGGCTTTGCCCTTCTTTGGTGCAGATTAGACACGGCACGAGTCTCCGCTGACCCGTAAATAATTGAGATATTCTACAATAAAATAATTTTTAAAACAAGGGAAATGTTCGGCCGTGGTAAATTATTTGCACCTTCATGAGGCAGGAAGCGTGTCTGATTCCCGTAAAAAGAAGGGCAGTTCATAAAATCGCGAACTGCCCTTTTAACCGCGTTTATGAGACATATTCACCTTCCTCATAAACCGCAGACGGCCTGCGGGATCAACCCCTCCCGTCGATCCGTCTCTTAACCCGGCGGGCGGCTCCGGCCAGCAGTTTGCTGATCTCCCGGCTGCGCGCGCCGCTGCGCTTGGCCTTCTTGATCAGGGCCGCGCAGCCCTCGTACTCTTCCGTCATGAGGGCCTCATTCAGGAAGATCAACGCCAGGGCCTTATCCACCGCGTCGGGTTTAACGGTTCGTGTTGTTTCGTCGTTATAAACCGTATTGCTCAACTTAACCACCTCCTTCTGGTTCTTAATTGATTAGTCAGCCCCCCTTTATTCTCAAGGCATTCTCCAGGATGCGCTGATGGCGCAGATGAAGATAGTCCATGAGAAAGACGGTTGTTAAGACCATGATCTCCATGTGAATCACCTCCTTTCGTTTTTTTTGGATTGACACCGAACGCAAAACCACTCCAATCGGCCTTGAGAAAGATCCTTTGGGATTCCTCGTTCTAAACGGCCGTCGGATTTCTTCGAAATCCTTTGGGCCAGAACGAGGAATTACACCGAATGCAAAACTCAAGTCAAGCAGCCGCGTGAATGATATCCTGGGATTCCTCGTTCTAAACGGCCGTCGGATTTCTTCGAAATCCTTTGGGCCAGA
>CAZBSU010000033.1:0-12351 GCA_964494745.1 uncultured Planctomycetales bacterium
TAAAGCGGACATTTCATTAGTAAATCAAAGCGGACACATCACTATTTAACAACAAGCGCCGTTCATAATATTTGTCAAAATCAAAAACTTCCGTTAAAATGGTGTGGCTTTTAATGGTGTCCGCTTTTACTTGTATTTAACGAAGGAGCGTCCCATGTTCCGGTGTGTTCTTGTTATTTTGATCATTTTTTTGTCCGGCTCGGTTGCGGCCGAAGATCTTATTTTGAAAGAAGACAGCCTTAGCCCGGGAAGGCCTTATCAGCAGGGTCCGCCCCCGGTGGGGGAAAAGATCGATGCGGTTCTTCAGGAAGTCCCCCCGGCCCCGGTCAAGGCCGGTCCGTCACAGGCGATTCATTCTGAGGGTTTTCATGAAATGATCTGGGGCCGGCATATCTCCACGATCCAGGCCCTTCAGTATCTTTATACGGATACAGCCGCGGGCCTGGATATTTATGTCGATGAATATGCGGTTCCCGAGACACCGGACGATTGGGAGAATCAGCCGCAATACGTTTTTTGGGATAATAAATTCCTGCGGGTGCACCTGCCGGTGCCCGACAAGAAGGAATGGCAGGCCCTGAGGGAACAGTTTCTTCAGCGTTACGGTCCGGGTTACGAATTGGAGGGGCCCAAAAATGTTCATCGCTGGGAGACCGATGAGGTCGTGATCGTCTTGCGTTTTGATGAGGGCCCGCAACGGGGTTATCTTGAAGCCGAATCCAAGCAGCTCGCCTTGGCACGCCAAGAGAGCGGGATATCAAACGGTGACCGGGTCTACGCGGCCCTTAAGCACATAGACCGGGATGTCAAGGTGCGGGCGATCAATAATCTGGCCTTCATGCAGGACCAGCATGCGGTCGATCATTTGCTGCCCTTGCTGCAGGATGATGATTTTATCGTTCGTTACAATACCGCTATGGCCCTGGGCGAGATCCGGAACGAACGCGCGGTTCCGGCCTTGATCCAGGCCCTGGAGGACGGCGACCGTATGGTGCGTTCTTTTGTGGCGGATGCCTTGGCCCTGATCGGCGATGCGCGCGCGGTCAAGCCCTTGATCGAACACATCCCCGACAATGAATCTGCGGTGGAGGCCTTGAGAAAGATTACCGGTTTTGATCTGGGAGACAAGCAGGAGATTTGGCTGAGATGGTGGCGCGCCGACCAGGAACAACAGGCGCAAAAAGTCGCTCTTTGACGGGATCAGGCCCCGGCGGCCTTGAGATTCTGGATGATACGTTGTTGAGCAGCAGAAGACAAGGATAGTTCGGGTGGCGGGAGATGGCTCTGAACGGCTTTGAGATAGCGCGGCAGGATTTTTTGCAGGCCTTTGATCTGTTTTTGACAGTAGCGGCAGGTTTCGCACACGGCCAGATGACTTTTGAGGGCGACTTGCTCGCGGAGGGTAAGCCGGCGCTCACAGCTCAATGACATAAGCTTGGCGGCAGCCTTACACGATATTATTTCTTTTTTCTTCATTTCTCTTTGGAATCCGTAAACCAGTTATCTTCTAGACAGGCCCGTAATTGCAAACGCGCCCTGTGTAACATCACCCATAAATTTGTCGCCGTTATGTTCAGATTCTTACAAATTTGTTGCGTGGTCATTTTTTCAATCTCCCGCATCATGAAGGCGTGAGCGGTAGGCAGGGGCAATTTTTTCAGGCAGCGTTCCAGGACTTCCCAGAATTCTTTTGATTTCGAGACCTCGCGCGGGTTCGGTATCCACTCGGTCGGCGGATGATGCGGCCGACCGGTGTGGTCGTAAAAGCTGTCCACGGTCTGTTGGTCTTCATCGATCAGGTCGGAGACATCGATCTCGCGGGCGTGGCGGCGGAAGTGGTCGTAGATTTTATGTTTCAGGATCCCGGTCAGCCAGGTCCGTTCGGAAGAACGGCCGGCGAATGTCTTGTGGGCCTTGAGGGCGGCCAGGAAGGTTTCCTGGACGGCATTCTCGGCCAGGTCGGGCCGGCGCAGACGGGTCAGGGCGAAACGGTAGAGATAATTCCCGTGCCGGGTCACCCATTCTTCCGGGGATGTGCGCTGGGGTTGTTCGCGTTTTTTCATCATAAACGGGATTGGGCCTAATGTATCAGATAAAGGCGTGTCCCGCAAGATATTATTCCAGGGAAGTCCAGGGCCCGGCCCTGATCCGGGACAGGAAAAGATTTGCCGGAGGATAAGGGTGAGGCCATCAACCATGCAATAAAAGGATCTGGTATGGATTATCTCGAAATTCTGGATGAAGAAAAGATGTCACCCCAGGCGCGGGAGATTGTCGGCAGCATCAAGGCCCGTTTGGGCAAGATCCCCAACACCTACCGCGTGATGGCCCATTCTCCGATCGCGCTGGAATGTTTTATCGAATTTCATTCCAGGCTGAGGCAGGGGAGATTGAAGCCGCTGGAGCTTGAGGCCGTGGCCCTTGTTATCGCCCAGATTACCGATTGCTTATACTGTATCAGCGGGCATACTGTTATTGCCAAGATGAACAAGTTGAGCGAAGATCAGATTATTGATCTGCGCATGGGGAAAAGCCAGGATCCCAAACTGGACGCCTTGGTAAAATTAGCCAAGAATATTCACACAACTCAGGGCCATCCTACGAAGGAATACATCAAGAATTTTTTTGCGGCTGGATATGATCAGGAGGCCTTGATCGAGGTTATTGCGCAAGTTGCCTTAAGCGTTTTTTCCGGATATTTGAATAAGATAGCCCGGACCCCGGTCGATTTCCCGGTTGTGAAGAAACTTCAGTCCAGCGAATAGCGTTTAGCGATGAGAAGAGCCCGACATTGCGGAGGCATGATTTTGAAATGCCGGGGTATTTGTTCCTGGGACCCTTAGGCAATGGTGATGGACACCCTATTAAAAAAAGGAGAATCAACCATGCACGAGATGACGAAACAGAACCTCAAAAACGCCTTTGCGGGGGAATCCCGGGCATACATGAAATATATGATCTTTGCCGATAAGGCCGAGAAGGAAGGCCGGCTCAATATGGCCCGTCTGTTCCGGGCCATTGCTTATGCCGAACGGGTTCATGCCACCGGCCACCTTAAGGCCCTGGGGGCGATCGGCGATACGACCGCCAACCTCCAAACGGCCATAGACGGGGAGACCTTTGAATGCACGGAGATGTATCCGGTTTATAATGAGGATGCCAAGTTCCAGGGGGAGAAGGCGGCTGAGAGATCCACGCATTTCGCCCTCGAGGCGGAAAAGATCCATGCCGAGATGTATGCGGCGGCGAAGACCAAGGCCGCCGAGGGTAAGGATATCGAGTTGAAGGATGTCCATATCTGCCCGGTCTGCGGCCATACGGTGGAAGGCGAGGCCCCGGATAACTGCCCGATCTGCGGGGTCAAAAAAGAGATGTATAAAAAGTTTTGATCATGCCTTTGCCGGGAAAGATCGTCAAGATATCCGATACGGTTTGGGAATTGCCGAAGGCGTTCGCCCCGGGCATGCTGGTCCCGGGCCGGATTTTCGCTACAAGCGAGATCCTTCAGGCCATGGAAGAGGCCGTTTTCAGTCAGCTGGCCAACGTGGCCAAACTGCCCGGCATCCTAAAACATGCCTATTGCATGCCGGACGGCCATTGGGGTTACGGTTTCCCGATCGGCGGTGTGGCAGCCATGGATCCGGAGAAGGGCGTGATCTCCCCGGGCGGAATCGGGTTTGATATCAACTGCGGCATGCGGCTGGTGTTGACCCAATTGACTTATGACGATATCAAGCCTTATCTGCCGCGGCTGGTTGACCGTTTATTCCAGCGCGTGCCGACCGGCGTGGGCTGCCGCGGTTTTGTCAAATTGTCCCGCAAAGAGTTCCGCAAAGTGATCGAGCGGGGCGCCCGCTGGTGCGTGGAGCAGGGCTACGGCTGGGCTGAGGATTTGGAGCGGACCGAAGAACAGGGCGGCATGACCGGCGCGGACGCGAAGGACGTGAGCGATAAAGCGGTTGACCGGGGGTATGATCAGATCGGCACGCTCGGCTCGGGCAATCATTACCTGGAGATCCAGGTGGCCCGTCCGGAGAATGTCTTTGAGCAGGAAGTGGCCCGCGCCTTCGGCATCACGATACCGAATCAGGTGGTCGTGATGTTCCACTGCGGCAGCCGAGGGTTCGGGCATCAGGTTGCCACGGATTATTTGCAGGGATTTTTAAAGGTCATGACCGCCAAGTATCAACTGAAGGTCTTTGACCGCGAGCTGGCCTGTGCCCCGCTGAAATCAGCCGAGGGCCAGGCTTATTTTTCGGCCATGAAATGCGCGGTCAATATGGCCTTTGCCAACCGCCAGGTCATCCTGCACCGTATCCGCGAGGTCTTTGAAGAGGTCCTCGGCCGGCGGGCCCTGGACTTAGGCCTGCATCAGGTTTATGATGTGGCGCATAATATCGCCAAGATCGAAAGGCATGAAGTCAACGGAAAGGAACGCCCGGTGCTGATTCACCGTAAAGGCGCCACGCGGGCGTTCGGACCGGGTATGCCCGGCCTGCCTGAGGTCTACCGCCGGACAGGCCAGCCGGTGATTATCGGCGGGAGCATGGAGACCGGGTCTTATTTGCTGGCCGGCCTGGAGACCGGGAAACAGGCCTTTTATTCCACGGCCCACGGCAGCGGCCGCGTCATGAGCCGCGCCGCGGCCCGCAAGAAATTCCGCGGTCAAGAACTCCTGGCGAATATGCGCCGCAAAGGGATTTATGTCAATACGGCCTCCTTTCGGGGACTGTCCGAAGAGGCCGGCGGGGCTTACAAGGATATCCACGAGGTTACCAGGGCCACCGAAGCCGCCGGTTTAAGCAAACGGGTGGCGAGCTTTGTCCCGGTGGGGAATATTAAGGGGTGATAGAAGGCTCGAAGATAATAATATGCCTTATAAATATTTAGACGATATGGCCACGGCGGATGTGGCTTTTCAGGCCACCGGAAAGACGCGGGAAGAGATGTGCCGCGCTGCATCCGATGCCGTTTTAAATGTTATGCTCGCCAGTTTTGATGACCTGGTTCCCCGACTTTCCCAGAAGATCTTTATCCAGGCCCGCGATCTGGAGATGCTCCTTTTTCAATTTTTGCAGGAATTGATTTTTTTGAAGGATGCTCAGAAATTGTTGCTGCGCGTGACCAAGGTAGTGATAAACGAAAACGTTGATGGACTGACTTTAAGGGCGGAAGCCAGCGGCGAGGAGATCGATTCGCACCGGCACGACTTGAGGGTGGATATCAAGGCCGTGACCATGCATCGGTTTCAGGTTAAGGCCACCGATTCCGGCTGGGAGGCCACGGTGGTGTTGGATATTTGAAAAGGGCTCGCCGAAGGTCTTTTTGTGCTCCCCGGCCCGCCGTCTCCGGCGTCAGCCGGGGCAGGCAGGTCGCTGCGCTCGGAAATTCGCCACAATGATTTCCAGGGACTGTTGAAGGATTGACGCCTTGACATTCCCGGCTCATTTGGGGAGGGGAGGGATTATGTTTTATCAATATTTTTGTGAAGCCAACGGGCAGATAGTGGAAGTCCGGCATAGTGCGCAGGTCCGTCTGAAGACCTGGGGCGAGGTATGTGAACGGGCCGGGATGGAGCCGGGCAGGACATCCCTGGACAAGCCGGTCATCCGTCTGATCGGGGGCATGCCTTTCCTCGAACGGTTGAAGGGACTGGATAAAGACGCGCCCTCAACCGGGCCTATGTCCTTGTAGGCCAACGGAAAAGGGGATTTTTCGGGATGGCCCTGAGAAATTATTTTTGACATGGTTAACAATCCGGGAATATGGTAATCTTGAAGGGGTGAAAAACATGAAAATACTGATTATCGATGATGAAGGCCCGGATCGCAAGGGCATGGCTGTGGCCCTGGGACGGGAAGGATTTACGGATGTGATCCTGGCCGATACCGCGGATGCCGGGGTCGAGATGGCCAGGAGTTTCCAGCCGGATGTTATTCTGATCGATGTGGTCCTCAAAGAGATGAACGGGTTGGATGTCTGCCGCAAGATCCGGGCTGTCAAGGAGCTGAAGGCCAAGATCATCATCATCACCGGCCACCTGGACGCCGTGGATGCCAAAAACGCGATTTCTTCCGGCGCGGATGAGATCATCGAGAAAACGATCGGGTTTTCGAATATCGGACAGACGATCCGGGATTTAACCGGCTGATCTTTGCCACAACCATTCTCGGATGATAGGCAACCTTAGCATGTCATGCCGCGGGGTTGCCTTTTTTCGTAATTCATGAAATTTTCAGGTTTTTTTGGATGAATCCTTTTCACATTGTTATAATTAATTTGTCTTTTGTATTGTCATTTTGACCCTAATCGCTAATCCTTAAACGCTTATCGCTGACATCATGTTTCGTCATCTCAGAATCGGGCATAAACTGGTGGTTATCTTCCTGATGATCTCGGTCATCCCGCTGTTGGCCATCAGCACCTTTGTCTTCTTTTATACCAAGGCCGAGCTGGAAAAGAAGACCATCGCCTCGCTGCAGGCCGTTAACAAATCCCGCGCCGCCCATATTAACCACTCGATCCAGTTGCGCCAGGAACAGGCCAAGGGGTTCGCGGGTTCGTATGTCATGCGTCAGCTGAAAGAGGCCGGGCATAACGACCCTTCCGTGATTCTCGGTATCCAGATGTATATTGACTCCACTTATGCCGACCTGAAGGCTGAACCCACCAGCCCCTATCTTGATATAGATAAAACGACGGATATCGAGATTATCGGGGTCTGGGATGTCTACGGCACGATCGTGGCCAATAATCATAAAAAGCTGATCGGGAAAAAGATGCCGTTTGAATACATGCAGAACGTCAACAATCAGGGGACCTATTTCGCCGGCTTCCAGAAAGACCCCCTGACCGGTGAAAATTTTCTGATCAGTCTCGAGCAGATCCGAAACTGGGAAAGTGATCTGATCGTTGGTGCGGTCGCTCTGAAGACACGCGCTAAGATCCTCGATGACATCACCACCGCTCGGGAAGGATTGGGGCGTTCCGGCGAGACCTATGTCGTGGACAGCCAATACCGCATGATCACTCAGCCCCGTTTTTCGAAACGCCGGGTCTTCGGGAAACAGGTCATGACCCCGGGGACGCGGGCCTGCCTGACCCAAAAGCAGGCGCCGAATATTTACAAGAATTACCGCGGGGTGGATGTCCTCGGCGTGCAGACGTATTTGCCCGATCAGCAGTGGTGCCTGGTGGCGGAGCTTGAGGCGGCCGAGGCCTTTGCCCCGGTGCGCGCTTTTCGCAACCGCACGCTCATTTTTGGAGGCGTGCTGGTCCTGTTTATCATCCTTTTTTCGATGCTGGCCAGCCGCTTGTTCACCCGACCGATCCTGCGCCTGCATGAGGCCTCGCAGAATGTGGCCCGCGGCCGTTATGACGTCGAGGTCCCGGTCGACACCAAGGATGAGATCGGGGGCTTGACCCAGGCCTTCAATGAGATGACAAAGGGCCTGGCCGGTTTTACCAAGGAGTTGGAAGAGAAAAACAAGGCCTTGTTTAAGAATTGGGCCCAGACCACGCGACAGAAGAAAGAGCTTAGAGAGGTGAATCAGGAACTGGACAGTTTTGTTTATACCGCCAGCCATGACCTGCGCGCGCCGTTGCGGGGCATCGCCTCGTTTGCCAGTTTCCTGGAAGAGGATTATAAGGATAAATTGGATAAGCAGGGCCGGGAATATCTGGACGAGATCCGCAAGGCGGCCACAAAGATGAACGCCTTTATCGAAGATCTCCTGACCCTGTCGCGGATCTCCCGGATCAAGAATCCGTTTGAGGATGTGCCGATGCGTGAGCTGCTTGATACGGTTCTGGATCGGCTTAAGTTCGATATCAAAAATAATAATGCCGATTTGCACGCCCCGGCCAAACTGCCGCTTGTTCGCTGCGACCGGATCAAGATGGCCGAGGTTTTTCAGAACCTGATCAACAATGCGATCAAATTTTCCTCCAAGAATAACCAGCAGCGGCCGCGGGTCGAGATCGGTTATGAATCGGCAGGAAATGACCATAAATTTTTCGTCAAGGACAATGGCATCGGCATTGATCCCAAATACCATGAACAGATTTTTGGTATCTTCAAGCGTCTGCATACCGATAAGGAATACGAAGGGACGGGCGCGGGGTTGAGCATCATCAAGAAAATTATCGACGATCATCAGGGCCGGATCTGGGTCGAATCGGAACCGGGTCATGGGGCGACCTTTTACTTCACGATTCCGAAAGACCTGCACCGGCCTTTGTCCGACGAGGACTCCCCGCCGCCAGCCGGCGCGCCGGGTGAGGCTCGCCCTAAGGAAAACGGATAGGAACGCTAATATGAGCTCTCAAACCGGACAGGATTTGCCTTTGAATATTTTGCTCGTTGACGATAATGAGGCCGATGTCAAGATCGCCCTGCGTGCCTTTGACCAGGCTCGGCACAAGAATCGTCTGTTCGTGGCCCGCAACGGCCAGGAATGCGTGGATTTTGTCCGTCATCAGGGGGGATTTACCGACGCGAGCCGTTATCCCAAGCCGGATTTGATCCTGCTTGATATCAGCATGCCGGTTATGGACGGGTTCGGGGTGCTCAAGGACTTGAAAGGCGATGCCGAGCTGCGTTCCATTCCGATCGTGGTTATGACCGGGTCCAACAACGAGGGCGATATCTGCCGTTGTTACGCCGGCGGGGCCAACAGCTTTATTCGCAAACCGGTCGCGTATGAAGAGTTTGTTGAGGTCGTGGAAGGCTTTAACCATTATTGGCATCACATTAACAGTCTCCCCGGCCGGAAGGACCGCATGGAATAAGACCTATGAAGATACTGATGGTCGAGGATAACGAACAGGACCAGAAGATCATCTCGCGTTATTTATCCAAACGCGGGTTTGACGATATCTCGGTCGTGGACAACGGCGAGGCCGGCGTCGAGCGGGCCCTGCAAGAGAAGCCGGACATCATCCTGATCGATACGGTTCTGCCTGGCATCGACGGCTTTGAGACCTGTTATCAGTTGAAAGGCGTGCATCATTTGGAGTCGCGGATTATCATCATGACCGGCCGGATCGATGCGGTGGACGCGGACAAGGCCCGCCGCAAAGGCGCGGATGATTATTGCGTCAAGACCGCGGATTGCGGGTTATTGCTTGAGGCCTTGGATAAGCTCGTCGAGGGACAGGCCCCGGACAAGGTCGCGGAGGCAACCCAGCCCCCGCCATCTTCTCCCGCACCTCAGACGGCAACCGATCCGAGCTGGGGCCTGGAGAAGACCAATCAATTGATTAAAGAACTTTATCGCGAACTTGAGAAGAAGAATGAGGAATTGAGGAAACTCGACAGCCTGAAATCCGAATTTGTTTCCACGGTCTCGCATGAGCTGCGCACGCCGTTGACGGTTATCAAGGGGGCGATAACCCAGATATTGGAAGGGCTTTACGGCCCGGTCAGCGACGAGCAGAAAGACAAGCTGGACATGGCCCTGCGCGGGGCCGATTTGCTGAAACGTATCATCAATGACTTGCTCGATATTGCCAAACTCGAAGAGCGTAAGACCACCCTGAACCGGCAACGGATCGATGTGTCCCAGCTTGTGCGTGAGGTGGCGGCATCTTTTCAGAATCTGGCCCAGGATAGGGGCCTGAGCCTGCAGGCCGCCGTACCGCCGGCCCCGGTCGAGGTGGAGGCCGACCGGGATCGCATCACTCAGGTCCTGACGAATCTTATCGGGAATGCGCTCAAATTTACCGAACAGGGCACGATCCAGATCAGCCTGGCCCAGGACAAAGGCAAGGTCATATGCCGGGTCAAGGACACCGGCCGGGGTATGGCCAAAGAGGATTTGCCCAAGGTCTTCGATAAATTTCAGCAATTCGGCAAGTCTTTCAGCCCCGGGCAGGAAGGAACCGGGTTGGGCTTGTCGATTTGCAAAGGTATTATTGATCTGCATAAAGGAGATATCTGGGTGGACAGTGTTTTGGATGAAGGCACGACCTTTACCTTTACTTTACCGCAAAAAATTCCGGCCGCCAGCCGGCCGGGTTCTTAAAAGGAGTCCGTTATGAGCAAGATATTGATCATCGAAGATAATATGGATTTGGCCTCATTGGCCCGGGATCTTCTGGTGAAGAACGGCTATGAAGTGCTGGTCTGCTATGACGGTGTTCAGGGCCGTGAGGTCGCCATGAAAGAGAAGCCGGATCTGGTCCTGCTGGATCTGATGTTGCCCGGAGGCGGCGGGTTTTACGTCTTGGAGAATCTCAAATTGTCCAGTTTGACACAATTTATTCCGGTCGTGGTCATGACCGCTTCGAAAGACAAGGAGCATCGCCGTAAGGCCGAAGAGATGGGTGTGGAGGCCTTTATCGAAAAGCCTTATGAAAATCAGCAATTACTATCTATCATTCACGCCTTATTGAAGAAGTGATTTTTTTATTTTTTTCTTCTCCCTTCATTCATGCCTTTTATAAATTCTGACGGCATGATCCTTAAACGCCCTGCCTGGGATCTTCCACTCGCCGAAAGTCTGGATCAATTCAAAATGTGATTGGATATATTGAAAAAGTAAGGGGGCATAGGTCTTGCCGAAAATGCCCAATTCCGGGATGGCCGCGTGAGCCCGGTTGGATATCAAGATGTAACGCACGTTCTTCTTTTCGATTTCGCTGATGATCTTTTTTTCCTGAAGAGAAGGCATATCGATATAGGCATGGAAAAAGAGTTGGCGGACAGGGGCGGTTTTTTCGCTGAGAAAATAATACAGGGGGTCATACGGCAAGGCCAGGAAGGTTTCTGTTGCGGCAAGCTGGGTGTTGAGGAACCGGACGGTTTCATGGACGGTGGCCACCCATTCGGCCGAATTCGCCACATAAACCCGGCCCCGCGGGGAAGCCAGATATTGACCGGATGTTTTGAAGGGGCGGATGTAATAATAAAGAGACAGATGCGCCACAAGAACGATGGTCAGCAGTCCCGTCCTAAGAAGCGTTTGGACTTTTGAGGAAAGGGTTTCGAACCCCAGACCCAGGACAAGAAAGATCAGGAGGATTTGCAGCGGCGTGACCCAGAACAAACGGTAAGGGACCGCGCTGATGAAGAATTCATGCAGATAAACGGCCCAGAAGATAAGCACAACAGCAAGATAAAAAAGCCGTTTGCGGCCGCGCCGATCGTCGGGAACGGGGTTGAACAAACGTTGGGTCAGGCGAACCCAGGCCGTGAGGATGATCAAGGCAAAGATCAAATTCGGCCCGGGCTTTGACAAAGGAGTCAGATAATGACGCACCAGCAGGAACAGGGCCGCGGGCAAGGCCACATGCGAAGCCCGGTCCGGGGCCAGATAAGGCAGGCATTGGCGGACCGCATAGGCGGGCAGAGGGGATAAAAGTCCGGTATAAACAAGCGCCGTTCCTGCGGTAATCAGTCCCGCTCTGATCAAGAGGCATTTAGCCCGGATATTCGTTTTGTGGACAAACCGGTCGATCAGGACAACGCATCCGCTGAAGGCCGCCAGACCGGCCAGGCCGATGTTCAGTTTGATCAGGCCCAGGAAGAAAGAAAGCAAAAGGCCGGTAATGATATGGAAGCGTTTCGGTTCGTTAAGATATAAAAAACAGACATAGATCAGGCCCAGGATACAGGCCACGCCGCCGGCATGACTGTAAGTATACGAAAAGCGCGGATTAAAGGCCCAGAACCACAGCGCCGCACCCCATCCCCAACGGGACAGGCCGGCCTGCTTCAGGATCAAGGCCAGGAAGACCCCGGCCGCCATCCGCAGCAACAGATGGCCGATGAGCACGCTTTTGATCGAAACCCCGAGGACCTGCAGGAACAGGGCGTAATAGTAGGGCATCAGCGGGCCGTAAACCCAGCTGTAATCGCGGTAAGGAAGGGCCCCGGTGCGGGTTTGCGCGAAGGCGTAGAGATCACGGCCGTTATCCCCGCTGGCAAGGGGCGGGTGAAAATCATGAAAGGGCGCCAGCACGAGCAGGCCCAATAGGATCAGGGCCGGCAGATACAGGCCAGGGGAATGTTTGTATGGGGGACGGGACATGGCAGGATGTTTGCAGACCTTGTTTTTTTTATTATACCTTATTGTGGCCCGAAGGCAATAACGGCCCGTATTTATCAAGAATGATAAATTTTCTGGTCCGTCCAGATGGTTTTGTTATAATAAAGTCAAATCGATACAAGGCGGCTGGAGGTTGTGCTGACGTCAGGCCGGGCCGGTATAATATTTCAAAAAAATATCCCGAGGATATTCTGTGTTAACAAATTCACCTTCAGGACGAATAAAAAAAGGTTTTACCCTGGTCGAAACACTGATCGCGGTTTTTATCCTTTCGGTGGGGATTTTGGCATCTTTGATGTTT
>CAZBSU010000034.1:0-12287 GCA_964494745.1 uncultured Planctomycetales bacterium
ATAATCCGGAATTGATCAGTTTTAATCATGAGCATATCAAGGTCCTGTCCAGCTTTGCCTTCCCGGTGCTTTGCCAGGATGCCGCTATCCGCGAAAAGTATTTGGACCAGTTTGCCGGGGCCGGGGTGGAGATCCGTCCGATGATCGCCGGGAATATCCAGAAACAGCCTTTTTACTCGAAATATATGCAAAAGGAATATCCTTTGCCGGGCGCGGATAAGGTCCACGAATGCGGCTTTTACTGCGGGAATTATCCGGAACTATCCCGCCAGGATATCGAGATTTTAAGAAGCTGCGTCACCAAGTACTAGTATTAGTATTAGGTGACAGTCACCTTTTTGGGGGACAGGTTGGAAGGATGAAGGATAAAGGAAAAAGAATTAAGCTGAGGTCGTTGTTGCGGAATATAAATAAAATAACTAGGGGTATTCTATGAAAGTCATGATCCTTTGCGGCGGGCGCGGAACCCGCATGAAAGAAGAGACGGAATTCCGTCCCAAACCCATGGTCGAGGTCGGGGGAAAACCGATCCTGTGGCATATCATGAAGATTTTTTCGGCTTACGGTTTTCGCGAATTTATTCTTTGCCTGGGATACAAGGGCAACATGATCAAAGAATATTTTCTGAATTATGAGGCCATGAATAATGATTTTACGATCCGGCTGGGCGCCCAGCATCGGATCCAACTGCACAGCAATCATCAGGAAAGCGATTGGCAGGTGACCCTGGTGGATACAGGAGAGGAGGCCGGCACGGGCGCCCGGCTGAAGAAGGCCTCGAAATATATCGACGGCGACCGCTTCATGCTGACCTACGGGGACGGGGTGGCGGATATCGATATCAACAAGCTCGTTGATTTTCATGAGCAGGAAGGCCGGATCGGGCTGATCACCGGCGTGCACCCGTCGTCGCGGTTCGGCGAACTGATGATTGAAGACAATAAGGTACTGAAGTTTTATGAAAAACCCCAGGTCGGCCAGGGGCTGATCAACGGCGGTTTTTTTGTCTTCCGGAAGGAATTTTTGGACTATGTGCCCCAGGACGACTCTTGCGCGATGGAGGGATCCCCGTTGGAAGATCTGACCGCGAAGGGTGAGCTGTCGGTCTATAAACACGACGGTTTCTGGCAATGCGTGGATACGTATCGGGAACTGGGCGTGCTTGATAATCTGTGGAAGCAGGGGAAGGCCCCGTGGAAAAAATGGTAAAACCGAATAAGAATTTTTGGCGGAATAAACGAGTCCTGATCACGGGTTTTGAAGGATTCCTGGGCTCGCATGTGACCCGGATGCTGCAATCTTTGGGGGCGCGCGTCGTCGGTCTGGATATCAAGGTCCGCCGCCGACAAACCATCCTGACTCCGTCCGATCTCCGCAAGATCAGGGTTGTTAAGGGCAATGTGGCCAATCTGTCGTTGGTCAAAAGAATCCTGAAGGAACATAAAATCGAATTCATTTTTCATCTGGCGGCTGAGGCCCTGGTGGGACGCTGCCTAAAGACCCCCCTGAAGGGATTTGCTTCCAACATCCAGGGGACCTGGAATATCCTGGAGGCCGCTCGCGACAATCGTGATCTCCGGGCGATCATTCTGGCCTCCAGCGACAAGGCCTACGGCCGGCATATAAAACTGCCTTACCGAGAGGATGCCTGCCTGAAAGGCGATCATCCCTATGATGTGTCCAAAAGTTGCGCGGATTTGATTGCCGCCACCTATGCCCGGACTTATAATCTCCCGGTCTGCACCACCCGCTGCGGCAATATTTACGGGCCCGGTGATTTTAATTTTTCGCGATTGATCCCGGATGCCCTGCGGGCGGCGTTGAAAAATAAAACCTTGTTGATCCGCAGCAACGGGCGATTCATTCGGGATTATGTTTATGTGGATGATATCGTTAACGGTTATATTCTGCTTGCCGAAGAAATGACGAAATCCCACCTGGGCGGGGAGGCGTTTAATTTCAGCTTGGGAAAGCCGTTATCGGTCATCGATGTGGTCCGAAAAATATACCACCTCACCGATCGGGCACCGCGCTATAAGATTCTAGATCAGACCGGTTTTGAAATCCCGCGTCAGTATCTCAGCTCGCGCAAGGCCCGCCGGATTTTGGGCTGGCGGCCGCGAACCGCGACGGATAAAGGCCTCAAGAAGACCCTTAACTGGTATCGTGAATATTTCGGATGGGAATAATGAAGATCAAGAATATCATTTTTGATTTCGACGGGACCTTAGTTGACACGGCGGATGACGTGGTGGACTGCCTGCGGCAGGCCTATCAGGCCGTGCTGCCTGACCGCCCGGTCGATGTCCGCCCCACGCATATCGGGCCGCAGCTTAAAGAGATCATTCAAAATATTACCCCGGGATTGGCAGAAGATACATTAAAAGAGGTCATGCGGGAGTTCCGCCACCGTTACGATAACAGTTCTTATCCCCGTACCGGATTGCGCGCGAGTGTGGCGGGATTGCTTCAGGATCTGCAGGAGGGCTCCGTACTTATGTTTATTGTCACAAATAAACCCAAACTCGCCACGCGCCGTATTCTTGAGGCTCAGGGACTTGACTGTTTTCGCGCGGTGATCACGCCGGATTTTTTCCCTGGCCGAAGAGTGCCGAAAGAGGAGATGATCGCGTATCTGATCGGGCATTACGGTCTGGACCCGGCCGAGACGCTGATGATCGGCGATTCCGAGCTGGATGTCCTGGCCGCCCGTAAAAATAATATCAAAACGCTGGCGCTTTTGGACGGATACAGTACGCCCGAGAAGGTCCTAGACAGCCGGCCGGAATTTCAAGTCGAGCGGGTGGCTGACCTGCGTCTTTTTGTGAAGGAGTTGTTGAATCATGGACCAAGATAAAGAATACCGTAAGGCCATCGCCCAATTGGTGCGGGAGTATTATAAACGGACCCGGTCACGTAAGGGATTCCGGCCCGGAGAGACGCCGATCCCTTACGCGGCGCGTGTGTTTGACGAAAAAGAGCTGATCAACGTAGTGGACGCCGGACTGGATTTCTGGCTGACGGCCGGGCGCTATGCTAATGCCCTTGAAAAAAAATTAGCGAAATTCATCGGCTGCCGGTATGCCATGCTGGTCAACTCGGGCTCATCTGCGAATCTTCTGGCGGTGACCGCTTTGACCTCGCCGCTTTTGGAGGACCGGCGGTTAAAGAGCGGGGATGAGGTGATCACCACGGCCTGCGGTTTTCCGACCACGGTGAATCCGATCATCCAAAACGGATTTGTCCCGGTCTTTGTGGACTGCGAACCCGGCACGCTGAATCCCGCGCCGCGGGCCATAGCCAAGGCCGTTACCTCGAAGACCAAGGCGATCGTTTTGGCCCACACGCTCGGCAATCCCGTGGATGTGGACCCGATCCTCAAGATCGCCCGGCAGCATGATTTATGGTTTATCGAAGACAACTGCGATGCCATCGGTTCAGAATATAAAGGCCGAAGGGCCGGGACATTCGGGCATCTGTCAACCTACAGTTTTTATCCGGCCCATCACATCACTATGGGCGAGGGGGGGGCGGTCCTGACCAGCGATCCCCTTCTGAAAAAGATCGTTTTGTCCCTGCGGGACTGGGGCAGGGACTGCTGGTGCGAACCGGGTCAAGACAACACCTGCAAAAACAGGTTTTCGCGCCAGCACGGGCAATTGCCGTTCGGGTATGATCATAAATATGTGTATTCGCATATTGGTTATAATCTCAAGATAACCGATCTGCAGGCCGCGATCGGCCTGGCCCAGATGGATAAACTCGAGGGATTTATCGCCGCCCGCCGGGATAATTTTCAATTTTTTCTCAAGCACCTCAAGAAATACGAACGCTATCTGCTTTTGCCCAAGGCGACCAAGAAGGCGGAACCGGCCTGGTTCGGCTTTCCGGTCATGATCAAAAAGAATCCGCGGTTTTCGCGGCTGGATATCGTCGCTTATTTGGAGAAACATAAGATCGCCACCCGCATGCTGTTCGGCGGCAACCTGACCAAGCAGCCGGCTTATACGGATGTGCGTTATCGCATCGCCGGGGATCTGAAACACACGGACGCCATCATGAATAATTTGTTCTGGTTCGGGGTGTATCCGGGGCTGACTTCCCAGATGCGGGAATATGTGGTTTCGGTATTTAAGGATTTTTTTAAGGGGCTAAAATGAAAAAGATATCGTTCGTTGCGCCCCCGGCCTTTCAAAACAACCGGTTCTTTGAGGCGAATAATAATCCCTTTAACCGGGACGGGCTGTTGGCCCCGATGATTGCTTTAAAAAAGGAATTCGCCCGCGCCGGTGTGGATATCGCCACCCAGGATATCATCCCTGTCGCGGAAGCCGATGCCGTGATCTTTGAGAATATGCCGGGTGAGGCGGATAAAGATTTTCGTGCGGCTCGGGCAAAAAATACGAAAATGTATTTGAAGATCTCGGAATGGGGCGCCCTGCATATCGGGAATGACGATCTGCGGCGGCACGCGGATTTCCGAAAGATATTCACCTATCAGGACGACCTGATCGACAATCATAAATATTTTAAGCTTAATTATTCTTTTTTGATGCCGGATTCCGTGCCGATGGATCTAAATGGCAAACAGAAATTATGCCTTCTGATCGCCGGGAATAAACTTTTTAGGCATCCGCAAGAATTGTATTCGAAACGGAGGGAGGCCATCCGGTGGTTTGAGGCCAATCATCCCGAAGACTTTGATCTGTATGGGCAGGGATGGGACCGGCCGGCCAGTTTATTCCATTATCCGTTGCTCGAGAAAATCCTGCGCAAGCTGCCTGTCCTGGGAGATGAGGTGCGGGCGTCGTATCCGTCCTGGCGGGGCCGGATCGAGCGCAAACGGGATGTCCTAAAGCGGTATAAATTCGCGATCTGTTACGAAAACGCCTGCCATGTCAACGGGTGGATCACGGAGAAGATATTTGACTGTTTTTTTTCCGGCTGTGTCCCGGTTTACTGGGGCGCGCCGAACGTGACCGACCATATCCCGGCCGGGACGTTTATCGACAAGCGTGATTTTGACAGTTATGAGGATCTGTATGACCGGTTGATACATATGCCCGAGTACAAATATCAGGAGCATGTGAGGAATATTCAAGACTTTATTCATGGGCCGCGATTTTATCCTTTCAGCGCCGAATATTTCACGGAAACGATAACGCGCGAAATCATCGGGGATCTGAAATGAGTCTTGAGATTCCGGATTTTGAGTCTTTTATCGATCGCGAAAAAGGGCGTCCGTGTCTGGTCGCCGGCAATGCACCGAGCCTGATGAATTTCCCGTTCGCCGAATTTCGGGGCGTCAAGATTCTGACCGGGTCGGGTCCGCAGATCCTCAAGGGCCGGGCCAGGCCCGATTACTGGGTCAATGCGAATCATATGTTCCCGGTGCCCCAGAAGCACCTGAGGCTGATCAACTCTTCCCGGGATTGTGTCTTTATTTTTTCGGACTCGGCTGCCTATTGGTTTCAGAACGTTTACGACCATGACTTCCTGGAGAAGCATATTCGCGTTCCCTGGTTCGCCTTTGATGAGCGCCATTTTAATCATCAGAAATGCACGCCGAAGAAGGATTGCTGCCGGCTGGTGGACCTTTACCCCGATCGGCTGACATTACAGGAATTCGTGGAAAGGCATTTCGGTGTTGAGCCGGTGTACCGGGGTGTCGGCACCGCGGTTTTGCACTCTTTATCTTTTGCGATCCTGATGGGATGTTCGCCTATTTATTTGCAGGGGATTGAACTGCCGCTGTATTCCAAACAATATTTGTATCCCCGGATGTTCTGCTGTCGGGAGAATATCTACATGGGACTCCGGGCCCTTAAGGCGCAGGCCCAGGAATGGTTGACCGGCAAGCCTAAGGTCTCGGACTTTTATCACGGGATCAAGGACACCTTGGCCAGCTTTGAACGGCTGACGAATTTGTGTCACAACGCGGGACGGGAGATCTTTAACCTGAGCCCGACGTCTAATCTCAACCAAATCGCGTCATTACCTTATAAGGATTATAAAACAATATGCCCATGAGCTTGGACCGGGGGGACCTCGGCCGTATGGGGAAGGAGTTGGATATGTCGGTTTTTATCATTGCGGAGATTGGAATTAATCATAACGGGGATGTTCATATTGCCAAAAAATTGATCGACGGGGCGGTGTTCGCGGGCTGTGATGCGGTTAAATTCCAGAAACGCACGGTCGATCGCGTGTACACGGCCGAGGAATTGGATAAATATCGGGAGAGCCCGTGGGGAACGACGGTCCGCGAACAGAAATTGGGCTTGGAGTTCGGCCGGAAGGAATATGATGAGATCGATGCTTATTGCCGGGAGAAAGGCATTGCCTGGTTCGCCTCGGCCTGGGACACGGACAGCCAGGGCTTTTTGGGGGCCTATGACAGAAATTATAATAAAGTGGCTTCGGCGCTGCTCACGCACCGGGAGTTGGTCGAGAAGATCGCCCGGGAAGGCAAATATACGTTTATTTCGACCGGGATGAGCACGCTGGAAGAGATCGAGAAGGCCGTCGCTATCTTTCGAAAGGCCGGTTGCCCGTTTGAATTGATGCACTGCAACTCAGCCTATCCGATCAAGGACGAGGATTCCAATTTGCGCATGATCCCGGTCCTCCGGGAGAAATTTCAGTGTAAAGTCGGATACAGCGGCCATGAGGTCGGACTGGTCACGACCTGCGCGGCCGTGGCCCTCGGCGCCACGTCGATCGAGCGACACATTACCCTTGACCGGGCCATGTATGGTTCCGATCAGGCCGCGTCGATCGAGGTGATGGGATTTTACCGTTTGGTCAAATACATCCGGACGATTGAAGCGGCCATGGGAGACGGGGTCAAGCGTGTGACGCAACAGGAAGAGCCGGTCAAACGCAAGTTAAGAAAAGTGGAGACCCTGTAACCATGACGGATCCGAAAATATACGCGGTGATCCCGGCCCGCGGCGGCTCGAAAAACGTGCCGCATAAAAATATTCGTCTTTTGAGCGGGTATCCAGTTATCGCTTATTCCATTATCGCGGCGAGGTTATCTGATCGGAGCCGGAGGGTGATCGTCTCGACCGATTCCGAGCCGATCGCTCAAAAGGCGCGTCAATACGGGGCCGAGGTTCCTTTTATGCGTCCTGCGGAATTCGCGGCCGATCATTCCGGCGATCTGGAATGGGTCCGGCATGTACTGGAATGGTTCGGTCAAAACGAGGCCGAAGGAGTCCCGGAACTCTTGATTCACTTAAGACCCACGACCCCGTTACGGGATCCCCAGCAGATTGATGCGGCGGTCGATGCCTTGGCCGCATCTGACCAGGCCACGGCCTTGCGTTCGGTTCATGAGCTGGCTGAACCGCCGCAAAAGATGATCCAGCTGGATGAACAGGGTTTTTTTCAGGGCTTTTTCCCGGATGATCCGCGGCCGGAGTATTACAATCTGCCGCGACAGATGTTCCCTGCGGCATACCATCCCAATGGGTATGTAGATATTCTGCGTTCCGATCATGTCAAAACCAGCGATAGTTTGCACGGTCCGCGGATTTTGGGGTTTAAAACCGTCCCGGCGGTTGAGATCGACCGGCCGGAGGATTTTGCCTATCTTGAATTCTTAATTAACCGCCAAGACAATCCGGTTTATCGATATTTGACCGAGAATTTCCCAAAGGAGACATAAATATGGGCGGCTATGAATTTTCAATCCAGGAGCAGCCAGAACAGCAGATCGATACACCCTACCGAAAGATCAAGACGGCCATCCCGGCTCCGGATTATGCCGACATCAAGGGGCAGCTTGACAAATATGAGGCCCGGTCCATGCACGATCAGCTGCCAATCGTCTGGGACCGGGCCGAGGACTTTTTGGTTTACGACCAAAAGGGCAACTGCTGGATCGACTTCACCTCGACCATATTTGTTGCCAACTGCGGACACTCCAATCCGCATGTGATTGCGGCTTTACGGAAACAGCTGGATCAATCTTTGATCCATACCTATACCTTTCCTTCTCGTATCCGGGCCGATTTTCTGAAAAAATTGATTGCGGTTACGCCGCCATTCTGCGAAAAGGCATTCTTGTTGTCATCAGGGACCGAAGCAACGGAATGCGCGCTCAAGCTGATGCGGATGCGCGGCCGCACGATCCGACCAGACAAGATCGGGATTATTTCGTTTCAAGGCAACATGCACGGCCGTACCATGGGGGCGGAGATGTTAAGGGGCGATGCCGCTTCTGCTGACTGGATCGGATACTCGGATCCGCATATCTATCACCTGCCTTTTCCGTATCCGTGGAATACCATCGGCGAGTCTGGGGATTCGGACGGGGCCATCCGCTTTCAAAAGGATATTGAAAATTTGCAACAGACCGGGGGGTTTGATCCGGACCGCATTTGCGGATTTGTGATCGAACCCTACCAGGGCTGGGCCGGTGTTCTATTCCCGCAAGAGTATATCCGGGCATTATGTGAGTTTGCCAAGGCCCACGATATCTTGGTTACCTTTGATGAGATCCAGGGCGGATTCGGCCGGACCGGGAAAATGTTCGTTTACGAACATTATGGCGTCGAACCTGATCTCCTGTGTTTGGGCAAGGCCTTAAGCGGCGGGCTGCCTTTATCAGCCGTGGTCGGCAGAAAAGATATTCTGGACCTTCCGGAGGTCGGTTCCATGAGCAGCACGCATTCGGCCAATCCGTTGTGTTGCGCGGCCGGACTGGCCAATATCGAAGAGATCACCACGCGCGGGCTTGTTGCGGAATCGGCCCGCAAAGGCGCTATCCTGCATGCGGCTTTAGAGGAAATGAAAAACAAATATCCGCAGTTGATTTCATGGGTGCTGGGCAAAGGGTTATTGGCGGCACTGCTGGTGACTGATCCGAAAACAGGCAAGCCGGATGGCGCGCTGGCCAGCCGCATCTGTGAAATGGCCATGCGTCAAGGACTTTTGCTCGTTCATACCGGACGGGAGTCGATCAAGATCGGTCCACCGTTGACGATCCCGGACGATGCGCTCCAAGAAGGTATTTCTGTTTTGGATGAGTGTTTGTCTCAAGTGGATTCGTGATTTGATAATTTGAGAGAGAAAAATGGCAAAAAATATCCGACACATTGGAATTGTGGTTAAGAATTTGAAGGAGTCCTTGCGTTTCTATCGTGAGTGTCTGGGTTTTGATATCGTCAAACAGATGGAGGAATCCGGGCCCTATATTGAAAAATTGTTGGATTTGCCCGATGCGGCAGTCACGACCGTGAAGATGGCCTTGTCCGGCTCGGGGAGTATGATTGAGCTTATCCATTTTCATCTCCCGGCTGTCGGTCAGCGCAGCCCGCGGCTTAACGATTGCGGCCCGACCCATTTTTCCCTTACGGTCGATAATATCGACACCGAATATGCCCGGCTTCGGGAGGCAGGGGTGGCCTTTATTTCTTCGCCCAAGGTCTCGCCCGACGGATACGCGAAGGTCGCGTTTTGCCGGGCCCCGGAAGGAACTTTGATCGAACTGGTCGAGGTCTTGGCCCCGCGTAAAGGGGCCAGCTCATGACTTCCCCGGTGATTGATTCTAAATTGATTGCGGATGCCGGGCTCGCGGATTATCGTGCGGAAGATTTTTCAGCACGGGATGTGACCTTGCGTGACGGCCGGGCGGCGGTCGTCTGGGTGCACGGCCCGAGCGGGCACGGGATTTTGGACCCGCGCTTTTGGGAATCAGCGCAATTTTATGAGCAGGCCTATCGGCAGGAATTCAGCGCTGTCTTGGGGAAGGAAGTCCATCCATCCGAACATCTTGAGATCAACCAGTCGCTTAATCAACGCCAATTTAATACCTTTGTGAATTTGTTAGACAAGGAAAGCCGGTTCCTTGAGATCGGGTGTTCGTTCGGCGGTCTTTTGGATTTGGTAAACCGTTTCGGCGTGAGGGAAATATCCGCCGTGGAACCGAACCGCCGGGATGCCGAGTTTTGCCGGCAGCGCTATCCGCAAAACCGCATCGAGAATGTTTCGTTCGCTGAAGCGGAGCTTCCGGAGAATCATTATGATGTGATCGTCAGTCTGGAAGTTCTGGAGCATGTTATCTCCCCGTTTGATTTTCTTAGGAAATGTGCCCGGCTTTTGAAGCAGGGCGGGCATCTGCAGCTCGAAGTCCCGAACCATCGTGATGTCCTTTTGAGTGTTTACCAGGACTCGGGCTATCAAAAGTTCTATTACCATAAAGCCCATATCCATTATTTCACCGCGGAATCATTAAGGGATATAGCCCGGACGGCCGGATTCCGGGGCGAGGTTTCCAGCTTTCTCATGTATCCGTTTTTTAACCATGTCTGGTGGACACAGAATCACGGCCCGCAGCCGTCGGGGCGTGAGGCCCTGGCCACACCGGCCCCGGCGATGGGGCAGGACGCGCCGGCCCAGGCCGTTAACGAATTTTACGCCAAGGTCGAGCGTGCGTATGAACAATTGATCAATCGGCACATGCTCGGCGATTGTCTTATTTATCAAGGGCAGAGAGACTAATGAAAATATGAAATTCATGGAAACTCTTTGGCGCACGAAATTTTATGCTCCCGTGGAATCCGAAGGATTCCCGGGATTAAATCCCCGAAATCGCTTCGCGATTTCAGGGGGCGTTTGCTCCGGTTTGTAGCTCCTTTGCTAACCGAAAAAAACTCGGCTGCTCAGTCGCCACAAATCCTCGCAAACTTTTGCCAAAAAAATTCTGATTGTGCACCAAAGAATTTCCATGCGTTTGCGACAAATTACAGGAATGCATGATGAAGATCCTCTTGATCGTTTACGATAACGGCTCATTCCTGCACAGCTTCCCTCTGGGGATTGCCTATCTGGCCGGGGTCCTGCGCCGGGATCACCGGGTCACGATTTATCAGCAGGACGTGCATCATTATCCGGAAGAACACCTGACCCGTTTCCTTGACCAAAATGATTTTGATCTTGTGGGCCTTGGTGTTATCGCCGGCTATTACCAGTACGAAAAGCTGTTGAAGATCTCCCGGGCGGTGAACGCCTCTTCGCGGCGGCCGAAATATTATGTCTTGGGCGGTCACGGTCCGACGCCCGAACCGGAATATTTTCTTGATAAGACCGGCGCGGATATCGTGGTCATGGGAGAGGGCGAAACGGTTATGATAGAGTTGCTGAAAGCCCTGGAATCGGGCAAGGGGCTGGGGAGTGTCCCGGGGATCGCTTACAAGGACCAAGGCCGGATGAAGATCAATCCGCGGCCGCCGCTGATCGACGATCTCAACACCATCCCCTGGCCGGCATATGATATGTTCCCGATGGAATATTACCGGCTGATGCGGCCCCCGCATGCCACGAATGACGATTTTACCATGACGGTTCTTTCCGGCCGGGGATGCCCGTTTCAATGCAATTTTTGTTACCGCATGGATGAGGGGTATCGCGCCCGGGAGATCGGCGCGATCCTGGAAGAAGTCCGGTATCTTCAGATGGATTATGGGATTAATTATATCGATTTTGCGGACGAGCTGTTGATGGTTTCTAAGACGCGTATTTTTGAAATTTGTGAGGCCATCCTGACATCGGGATTGAGTTTCAAATGGTACTGCAACGGGCGGCTCAATTATGCGACGCCCGAGATCCTGGCCAAGATGAAGCAGGCCGGATGTGTGTTCATTAATTACGGGATCGAGGCCTTTGATGATCAGGTCCTGCGGAACATGAACAAGGCCCTGACGACCCGCCAGATCGAGAAAGGGATCCAGGCCACATTGGCCAGCGGGATCAGCCCTGGATTCAATATCATTTTCGGCAATATCGGTGACACCAAAGAGACCCTGCGCAAAGGTGTTGAGTTTTTGCTTAAATATGATGACGGTGCCGAGTTGCGCACGATCCGCCCGGTTACCCCTTATCCTGGCTGTCCCTTATATTATGAAGCGATCGAAAGGGGCCTGCTGAAAGGAGTGGCTGACTTTTATGAAAATAAACACAAGAATTCCGACCTTCTGGCCGTTAATTTTACGGATTTAACCGATGAGGAGTTTCACCGCAGTCTGATGGAAGCCAATATGTCTCTTATCGAAAATTATTATCGGAAAAAGCAGGCTGCTATGACCGATCTGACCCGGGATCTTTATCTTAACTTGAATACCGCTTTTCGGGGCTACCGGCACACCTAGGCCTCGGTAAAATGAAACGGATTTCCTATGAACAAATGTTTTAACGGATTAACGACAGTCAATATCGAGCTGACAAGCCTGTGTAATAAGGATTGTTGGATGTGCGGCCGGCGCACGATCGACCGCGAGTAT
>CAZBSU010000035.1:0-12286 GCA_964494745.1 uncultured Planctomycetales bacterium
ACGCGTTTATCGCCACGGACCTCTTCTTCATGATAGGCATCCGTCAGAAAGGCCAAGGCCGCGCGGTCCACCCCGCCGGACGGTTCGATGATATACGGGAAAAATTCCTTCTGGGTCACGTTGTCGCGGTATTTCAGTTCCTTGCCGGAAAATGTAGAATGCTGTTTCAGATCATAATCCGTGCGGTTGGCGATACCCTCCAGCTCCGACCAGCCGAACGGGAACTCATACTCGATATCCGTGCAGGCCGCGGCGTAATGGGCCAGTTCCTCCTGGCCGTGTTCCCGCAGCTGCAATTTTTCGCGGCGGAGGCCCATCTGAAGATACCAGTCAAACCGGGCCTGGATCCACTGCTGATGGATCTCCGCGGCCTGTTCGGGAAGGGTGAAATACTCGACCTCCATCTGCTCGAACTCCCGGGTGCGGAAAATAAAATTGCTGGGCGTGATCTCGTTGCGGAAGGACTTGCCGATCTGGGCGATGCCGAACGGCAGTTTTTTACGGCTCGTGTCGAGGACATTCTTAAAATTCACAAAGATACCCTGGGCGGTCTCCGGCCGCAGATAGACCACGCTGCCGGCGTCCTCGACGGCGCCGAGATGGGTCTTCAGCATCAGGTTGAACGGCCGGCCTTCGGTGAAGTCTTTTTTCCCGCACGAAGGGCACGTGTCGCCGACATGATCCTTGCGGAAACGTTTTTTGCATTGTCGGCAATCCACCAGGATATCGGTGAAATTCTCGGTATGACCCGACGCCTCCCACACCTTCGAATGCATGAGGATGCTGGAATCCAGGCCGACCATATCGTCGCGGTCATGGACCACGGCCTTCCACCAGGCGTTCTTGACGTTCCGCTTCAATTCGACGCCCAGCGGCCCGTAATCCCAGGCGCTGGCCAGGCCGCCGTAGATCTCCGACGACTGAAAGATAAATCCCCGCCGCTTGCCCAGCGAAATGATCTTATCCATTCCCTTTTGTTGCTGTTTCACAAAAAACTTCCCGTGTCTAGTTGGATTAGTGATACCTCGGAAGGATAAAGTGAGTGTGTATTTTATCCAATCGCATCATAAAAAGCAAGGCTTTTATCATATTCGGCCCCTAAAAATGGCCCGGCATCAGCTTATAATAATCACCGATACTGCGCAAAGAAATGACCGTCACTTTATAAAGCATAAAGCTAATGACCAAAATGATGATCGTGATGACGCCCTTTTTGGCCGCGGTCCATTTCGGATGAAGCCAGACCAAAGGCAAGATGAACGGGCCGAAACACACGAAACCGATGACCAGGGTCATGGGTTTGCAATACCAGCCCACGCGGTCCGTTCCCGGCCGCGGCGCTTCGGTCAGGAATTCATTGCAGTAACGGCACTTGATCGCCTCATCCTGGATCTCTTCGGCGCAAAAAGGGCATTTTTTCATGCCGCCCCCTGGCTTTTGATCTTCTCTTGAAGGCGTTCGGCCAAGGTCTGCTGACGCGGCGGCTGGCTCTTCCAGCGTTTGTGCATCCACCCGCCCCATAAATGCGGCTGACGCCGGATACGGGCCTCGATGACCTTGGTGATGCGGGCGATGTTCTCCCTCAGGGTATCGGGCTCATTGGCACAGGTCTGCAATGCCAAAGGCGGTTCGATCTTGATCCGATGGCAGCCTTTTTCGGCCCGTTCGATAAAAACCGGCAGGACCGGGGCCTGGGTGCGGCAGGAAAAAATGACCGGGCCGGCGGCCGTGGCCGCGGGCTGCCCGAGGAAATCGACAAAAACCCGTCCGTCGGTGCCGTAATTCTGATCCAAAAGGATAAACAAAACTTCATTGTTGCGCAAAACGCGCAGGGAATCATGAATGCACTTGCGCGACGGCAGATCATAAATGGTCTTGAGACCGAACGAGTTCCGGAAGTCCGAGATGTAGCGTTCGAACTTCTCGTCCCGGGTGCGGCGCATGATGACATTCGTCGGATACCCGGCTTGGATCATCCGGAAATACATCATCAGAAAATTCCCGAAATGGGCGCTGACCAAGATAGCGCCTTTGCCCTGTTTCAAGGCGTCGTCGAGAAATTCCTGCCCTTCGATACTCACGACATCCTTGATCAGATGCGGCCGGTCGGCGTAATAGATCACCTCGACCATACCCCGGCCGAAATCATTGAAACACCGGTTGGCGATCTTTCGGATCTCGGCTTCGGTCTTTTCCCCGGCGAAGACACGGGTCAGATTCCGAATGGCCAGTTTTCTTTTCTTCAGCATGAAACAATGGCCGAGACCGATAAAGAAAAAAACAAAGACGCGGAAGACCGGATAAGGCATCCTCTGGATCATCCAGCGCGAGCCGATCAGCATGAAGCGAGCCACGGCCCGCAAGGCCGGGTTGATCCTGGCCAGCCTCGAGGCCGGGGCCGCCGTCTTGACCCCGGCGGCTGCTTTCGGTGCCAGGGAGATCGTATGCTCCGCCGCCGGGAAGACACCGTCGGAAACCTCCCGGACATATGTCTTCAGGCTGTTCAAGATCGACTCGTTCAAACGGGCATACTGTTTCACGAACCTGGGCCGATACCTGTCAAACAGCCCCAGCAGGTCATGCATGACCAGCACCTGCCCGTCGCATCCCGGTCCGGCCCCGATCCCGATCGTCGGGATGGTCAAATCCTCGCTGATGATCTCGGCCAGCTCTTTGGGCACGCATTCGATCACGACGCTGAAACAGCCCCATTCCTGCATCAGCAAGGCCTGGTCGTGAATCTTTTGCGCGGAATCCATATCCCGGCCCTGAGTCTTGAATCCGCCCAGTTTGTCGACGGTCTGCGGGGTCAACCCGATATGCCCCATGACCGGGATGCCGGCGGCGACCAACTCCTTAACAACTTCCGGACAGCGGTCGAACCATTCGATCTTGACCGCGTCGCATCCGGCCTCATCCATAAAACGCCGGGCCGCTGTGACCGCCCGCCCGGGGTCGATCTGATAGGCCTCATAAGGCATATCCCCCACCAGCATGGCCCGCTGAACACCCCGCCGGGCAGCCTTGGCATGGTGCAGCATCTCCGCCATCCCGACCTCTTTGGTCGACTCCAGGCCGAGAACGACATTCGCCAGGGAATCCCCCACCAGAACAATATCGACGCCCGCCTGATCCGCCAACCGGGCCAAGGGATAATCATACGCCGTGACCATCGTTATCTTACGGCCCTTGTTTTTGAATCCCTGCAGGTCTTCAACGGTGATCTTCGTGCTCCTTGTATCCATCAGGTCTGTATTCCTTCCGTCAAATGGGCGTAAATCTTTTGGATGGCCTCCTGACAGGATTTGATGATGTCGACAACGGAGGCGTCGCGGCAGACCGCTGTCCCCGCCGCAAAGACGCCCGGGATATCTGTCATGCCGCTGGCCGGATCAATACGGATCGACCCAGAGGCATCAAAAACCAATCCTTCAAAAGAAGTCCTTAATTCCGTCTGGGAAAAGGCGGCATCGGCGAAGATAACCGTGCCCGCCGGCAGCACATGTTCGGATTCCGGCACCGGCATCAAGTGCCACTCTCCTTTGCGTTCAGGATCGCCGTAATCCAAATTCAGGCATTTGACCCCGGCCGCCGAACCATGCTCATCCGAAACGACAGCTATCGGCCGGGTCAGATCGCGCAAACGGATGCCCTCATCCAAAACCTGCTGCCGGTCATGCGGATGGACCTTCAACCCGTCGGCGATATCGGCAAAAACAACCTCCACCTTGCGGCCCAACCGCACGCCTAACCGCGCGACATCCAAGGCCCGTTCGGTTTGTCCGAGAATCACGACCGGATCTTTTAATTTATCGGCCATCTCGCGTTTAAACAATTCGTGGCTCAAAAGATTAGCCTGCCAAAGCACCTCCTCCGCGGCATAAACATGCCGCAAAAAGATGCCCGGCATATCCGGGATAACCATCCCGCCCGGGCCGGTTGCCATGAGGATGGCGCGGTATCCGGCCTGAAAAAGGTCGTCAAATCCCTGATTCTTGCCCACGGTGATATGATTTTCAAAGACAACACCGGCCTGACGAAGATCGCTGCGCATATGATCCAGCAAGGTCCTCGGCAGCCGGAATTCCGGTATCCCGGTGCGCAAAACGCCTCCGATCATGGCCAAGGATTCAAACACCGTTACCTGAAAATCCCTTTCTGCCAAACGCTGGGCCGCGGTCAGACCGCACAGGCCTGAACCGATCACGGCCACACGCGGGCCCGACCGGAAGGCCGCCGCGGCAAAGGCAAATCGTTTGCGGCCGTGATCATGGGCCGCCCGTTCCAATTCCCGGATCTCGATCGGAAATCCCTCCTGGTGCAAAATGCATTTAGCCTCGCAAGGCGCCGGACAGAGACGGCCGCAGATCTCAGGGAACGGATTGGCCTCCCGGATCTTGGCCAAGGCCCCGGGGAAATCACCTTCGCGCAGAAAACGGATAAACAGCGGGATATCAACGCCGAGCGGACAGGCCTCCCGGCAGGCCGCCTGGGTGCATTGAGGACAACGCCGGGCCTCTTCCACCACAGACCGGCGTGCATAACCGAGATTGACTTCGCGAAAATCGCGGATCCTCTTTTTGACCGACTGAATTCTTATCGGGGAAGGTTGACTCATATTTATGTCCGGCGCAATAAACCCGGCAAAAATTTATTAATCACGGCCTGGGCCGGATCCCCGCCAGACGGCACAGGCGAAGACTCGGCAGTTTGCAGGCGTTGACGAACGGCATGAAAATCCAGTTGATGCGCGTCGAATTCAGGGCCGTGCTGGCAGGTCAAAACCGTTCGCCCCCCGGCCTTGACCCGGCAGGCTCCGCAGACACCTCGGCCGCATAAGATAAGCGGATTGACCTGGACCCTCATCGGGATACCCTGGCCCCGGGTCAGCACCGCCACTTCCTCCATCATATCCACACTGCCGATCGCATAAACCTGAGCGACGTTTTCCTTGGGGATCAACCCGGCCACAACGTCCCGAATACTGCTCCGGCGTTCATACAGGCCGTCGCGCGTGGCCAAAATCAGCTTGTGACAGGTTAACCGCATCTGGGGCTCCAGCATGATCTCCCGCCGGTTCCCGGCACCGATGATCCCGACAACCTTATTCCCGGCCTGGCGCAAGGCCCGGCAAACCGGAAGAATCTGAGCCGTGCCGATCCCGGACGAGGCGCATATGACCGTACCGATCTTTTCGATCCTGGCCGGGGTCCCGAACGGGCCGGTCAGCGAAAAAAGCTCATCATTGATCGCCGAATCACCCAGCTGGCGCGTGGCCGAACCGATCTCTTTGAAGATCAGGGTGACAGTCCCCTTCCCGGGATCGGCATCGGTAACCGCCAGAGGGATACCTTTGCCATGCGGCTTGGAGGTCACGATCACGAACTGTCCCGGCCGCACGACCTTGGCGACCGCCCCGGCGCGGATGTCCAGACGCTTGACGTCAGGAGCCAAAATCTGTTTGTTAACGATAGTAAACATGGTTAAAGGTCAACGTGCACCCGAGTCCCCGTCCCCCAGCGCTTGAGTGCCACAGCGTTTCAGGGAAAGACTTTTAAGCGAGTTCCACAGCCACCCGTCTTTCATACAAAAATATTCCAGAAAAAGACGGGTGCGCGAGGATTGTTTGAGCGAAAAAGTCCTTCCCTGAAACGCTATCCCGATCTCTTTCATTATTTCACGTGACGTTTAAGACTACTTAAAAATTTCTTCAGCGGATAGGTATTCACCACATCCTGTTTGGTCAGCCAGCCGCGTCGGGCCAGGCCAACCCCATATTCCATAAAATCAAGCTGATCGACCCGATGGGCGTCGGTGTTGATCATAAAACGCACGCCGTGCGGCTGAGCGTGAAAGATCCGGACCGAATCCAAATCCAGGCGGACCGGGAAGGCATTGATCTCCAGGATCGTCCCGGTCTCAGCCGCGAGGCGGCAGATCCGGTCGAAATCGATATCCAGGGGCTCGCGTTTCCCGAAATGGCGGCAAAAAGGGTGCGCGATCACATCCACATACGGGTGCCGGCAGGCCGCCTCCAGCCGCCGGGTCAACTGTTCACGGCCCTGATCAAAGACCGAATGGATCGCGGCGATCACCAGATCGAATTCTTTCAATATCCGCTCATTGTAATCCAAATGTCCCTGCTTGTCTATCTCGACCTCGGTCCCGTACAAGACCCGCACCTTTTTCTGCCGGCGGTTGACGGCCGCGATCTCGGCCTTCTTTTTCTTCAAAGCCGCCTCGGTCAGCCCGCCGGCCACGCGCAGACTCGCCGAATGATCGCTGATCCCAATGTAGGCGTATCCCTTCTCGGCCGCGGCGCGCGCCAGGTCCCCGATCGAATCTTTGCCGTCCGACCAGCGTGAATGCACGTGGCCGTCCCCGCGAATATCCCCCCTCTCGACCAAGGCCGGGACCTTGGGCCGGTGGCCTGTAAAAAGCCGTTTTTCCCCGATATCCTCCCGCAGCTCCGGCGGTATCTCGGGAAAGCCCAGAACGGCAAAACATTCCCGTTCCGTCTTCCCGGCCAGGCGTTTCTCTTTCTTCCCGCCGACGGCAAAGATGCCGTATTCATTAATGCGCATCTTTTTCCGGACGGCCAACTGACGCAGTTTGACGTTAAAACCTTTCGACCCGGTAAAATACAATAAGGCCGCGCCGAAACTGTCGCCGTCCACGACCCGAAGATCGGCCTGCACGTTTTCGGATGTCAAAACGGATAACTTGGTCGGCCCGTAAGCCAAGACCTGCTTGACCTGAGGCCCGCGCACAAAGGCGTCCATGACCGCGTCCGGTTTGTCCGACACGGCCAGGATGTCAATATCCCCCACCTCCTCTTTCATCCGCCGCAGGCTTCCGGCCACGGCGACCTGACGGGCCTGCCTACATTCTTTAAGTATTGCCATAATCCGGCCCGCGGTCTCGGCCGCCTGCCCCAGATTCATGCGCTGCTGGCCGGCGCGCACTGTCTCGATGCCCTTGCGGATATTCTCGACGGTACGGGACTGGATGCCGGGCAGGCCGGTCAACGCGCCGGCCCGGACGGCCCGGTCCAGGTCATCCAGGCTGCGCAGGTTCAGGCGTTCAAAAAAAAGTTTGGCCTTCTTCGGTCCGACCGAAGGCACGTCCACCATCTCCAAGACACTTTGGGGGATCTCTTTTAAAAGCTGCTGATAGGCCTGCACCTGCCCCGTATCCAGATACTCCCCGATCTTTTCCTTCAGGGCCTTGCCCAAACCGGCGATCTCCCCCAGCCGGTTATCCTGCCGCAGGATCTCGATATCTTCCCCGCAGGTGCGGATGTTCTCGGCCGCCTTTTCATACGCCCGCACCTTGAAGACATTCTCGCCCTTGATCTCGAGCAGATGCCCCATGCGTTCAAAAAGTCCGGCGATTTCGTCATTCTTCATAATCAATCCAGGATAAAACGACCAACAGGTTTTAATAGATCGTCTCGCCGCGCAGGATCGCGGGAATGGGTTGGGTGTCGATCCGGATCCCGCCGTCGTGCTCAATCTTTAACGTATAAAGAATACCGGGAACAAATTTGGTCCCGGGGGCCTCGAGTTGGGCGTTCTTGATCCCTTGGGTCACGGCCCGGTTCGTATTCAGCGCGTATTCCCAAAAGCGCCGCCAGATCTCCTGTTCATATTCATGGCGCGCGCCGCCGATCCTGTAGCCAGCCGGGACCTCGTCGATCTTCGTGATCTCGTATTCCTGAGTCGCTTGACCGTCGAGAACGAACGCCTTCCAAAAGAGATAAACGCTCTTGCCCCGCAAGGCATCGCCGCGTTCGATCAGGTCATCCGCAAAACGCACCACCAGAGACTGGAACTGAATGATATTGCCCGCGAAGGTAAAATACCTCGGCTGAAGCGGCCGGCCGGACGTATCGTATTCCAAAAATTTGATCGTGGTCATGGGCCGGCCGCTTGTGGGATGGGTCTCGACACCCGTTACCAGAACCTCCGCGATCCTGGTATCGGCCCGCAGGCGTTGGGCGATCTGTTGCAGGATCTCTTTTTCCTTCAACGTCCGCTGATAGGATGAATAACCCTGATACGCTCCCCAACCCAACAATCCCAACAGCGTCAGGACCAAAAGGGATTTGACAATAAATATGATCTTTTTCATCGGCAAGCGTTGTTTGAGTTTGTTGCGTTTATTGAGTTTGTCGAGTTTGTTGGGTTTTTGCCCTATCGGTGACCTGTATGATATATCGTGTAACCCTGCAACTTTTACTTTGACCCTTGACCCTTATCCTTTGACCCGCCTTTAAAAGACCCATGGCGGCGGCAGCGGCAGCTTCTTGACGACCTGCCAAACACCGTTAAGAATATCAAACGGCAAACGCAAGATCGCGCAGCCGGCCAAGACCGGGCAGGCCAGCAGCAGCAATCTCAGCCGAAGCGGGAAAAAAAAGCCTTTAGGACGACGCATCATACCACTCCGGCCAAATAAATTTTTTGGTCAAATAACGTTTCTTCACCAGGTCGCGCACCAGCTCGCCGAGGTGCCGCCTCTGTCCTTTAATAAGCACCTGATAGGTCTTGACCATGGAGGCCCGGACATAAACCTTCAGGCCGCGTAAGGTCCGCCTGACCCGGACGACCTTTTCCATCGGGATATACGTGGCGGCCAGATCGCCGTCGGGACCCTGCAAGAAAAGCCGATGATCGTTCAGCACGATCCGGCCGCGAAAACACCGCGGTCCTTCCTGAAACACACCCTGCCCGTAAGCCATCAGCATCCGTATGATCCTCTTATCCCCCCCCATGCGATTAATGCAGTTTCAGTAAAAGATGCCCCTGGATCAAGCCTTTTTGAAAAATCAGTTTGGTGCTGAACATCTCGCAATCCGAGAAGGCCTTCAACATCGGCTGCAAAAACGCCTTGATCGTGGCGGCCCGCTGTTCGGTGACCTGTGTCTCGTCGGGCCGGGTCGTCTCAATAATCTTTTCGATCTCTTTTTGCTTGTCCCGGTTGGCCTCGATCCGATTTTCCAACTCCACGGCCTGGCTCTCCATCTGACGGATCTTATGCAACGGCGGTTTGATGCGGTCTTTCTGCGCCTGAAGGTTTTCGAGGCGCTGGCGCCATTCCGCGATCTCGGGGGCCTCCGGGGTTTCCTCCGTTTCCGGCCGGGATTCTTGCCATTTACGGATCGAACCCGTAACGTCCCGCATCTGCGAATCCAGCAAAAGGGCCTCCTCTTTTTGAGGCTGAACCTCTTTTATTTCCGCCCGGCGTTCTTTCAGCTTTTCAAGATCATCTTCGATCTGCCGGCGAACGTCGTTCAGCACCCCCATCTGTCCCTGCCGGAAGGCCGCCCGTTTTTCTTCCTGCTGTTTCAGCCAGGCATGCCCCCATTCCATGACCTTCTGAGCCCTGACGACCAGCTCGGCCACATTCAAATAAAACAGGGAATTATATCGCCCCTGCAGATCCAAGGATTCGTCCTGAAAAAACCGATTCTCCGTTAAACGGCCGCCCTCTTCAAGGCTGCTGTCCAGGCATTTTTCCAGTAAAGATTTATGCGTGGCCAGGATCAAATAATTATTAATAAAAACAAAACCGGGCTGAAGACCCGACGCCACCGGCACGGTCAGATAACGGACGGGCCTGCCGCGATACTCGCGCTCCTCCAATCTAAGAAGCGGCAACTGCGACGTCAGGCGCTTGAGCATATTCTCCGCGGCCTGCGTGTCCTTTATACTGATATAAAGAAGCATGCGCGGGATAGGAAAGGCCCCGCTGGTATCGACATCAAAGACGGCATTCCCGATCTCCTGCCCCAACAACGGGATGATATCATCCGCCAGGCTGATATTGATCTTTTTCTGCAGGCTGGCCATGGCCCCAACGTCAGAGGCCTTGTCTTCCTTCTTACCGGCCGGCTGCCTTGCCGTTTGCGCCTGCTTCAGGAGATACTCAAAATCATAGCAGGTGCTCCATTGATAGGACAAGACATCCGCCGGCATAAAGGTCAGGCTCTTGTTCTCACTCGGGTCACAGTTGTCGATGGCAAAGAGACGCGGGTCCACCTGATGGGTATCATAATACAAATCCGCTTTGGCCCGGTAGAAAGAATCGAACGCGCCGGAAAAACCCACAAAACGAAAACCGAATATCTGATTCATGTTTTGACCGAGTTGTTCGCGTATCGCCGCAGCCTGATTGCCCTGTCTTTCCGCCACGAGCTTAATAACATTTTCTTTAAGATAACCGGCTAAGGATCCCAGATCGACGAAACCCCTCATATCCGCCCCCTTCAGAAAACCGCCCTGAACCTTGCGGTAAGAGGCATCCCCCGCCAAGGTCCGGTCCTTTTCCCCGGCTACCCTCAGACAGCGTTTCGGCATCTCGGGCGAGATCCCGATGATCAGCAAATCGGCCAGCCGGGTGTAGACGAGATCCACATCAGCGCCTTGTATTTTTAAAGTATGGATATCATGATTCAAATAACGCACCGTGGTATGATCGAGATCTTCGCGTTTTCCCGCCAAGAGCGGCACGAGCAGATCCAGGGCCTGACGGCCCGGTTTAAGACGGGCGACAAAGACCACACGCGAAAAAATATCCGTAAAAGAGGCATGCTCCAGGGAGGTCTCGTCATTGGCGTAAACGGCCAAGGCGATATCCCGGGCGAGAAGTTCCCGGAAAATCCTGCCGGCCGAGGGGGAAGAGAGGCTCTGTTGCAGGGCGTCATAAAGGGCCAGGTTCTGATCAGAGGCCCCAGTTATTTTCCAAAAACGACGCCAGTCGATCCGGCTGCATTTTCCCCAAAAATCGGTCCGGCTGAAAGACGTCCAGTTCTTTTCAAGATCGGACAACCGGACAAAAACCAAAGGATCGGAGGGTAAGACCTGCTCCATGGCCGTGGAACGGGAAGAATACCACAACCATAAAGCCGCGCCGAACAGCAGGATGCCGAGAATCAAAATAACGGGAACGGGAATGATCTTGCGCATAGATTGATGGCTCCCCTTAAGGGTTCAGGCCGAACACATCCCGGGCATTGGCGTCCAGGACAGTCACGGCCTCCTGTGGCGGTATCTTTTTCAATTCGGCCAAAAGGTTCAACGTGCGGACAACATCTTTGGGCCCGGCGGTGAATCCCCCGTCCAAATCCGTATTCTTATAAAAAACCGGGGTGTCGGTTTCGATCAGGATCCGATCGAGCGGGGCCTCTTCCACGGCGGCGCGCGCCTGCGGACTGTAGGCCAGACTGGGCGTAGCCGAGATCAAAAACCCGAGCTCCAGGATCTCTTTAAGAATCTCCAGCGGGCCGCTGAACCAGTGGAAAACGCCCCGGCCGATCCCCGATTCTTTAACCATGGCAACGCAATCGGCCCAGGCCCCGCGGGAATGAATAATCACCGGCAGGTCAAATTCTTTGGCCAACTTAAGCTGCCGGGCAAAAACATCCTTTTGCAGCTTCTTCATGCCCTCATCTTTGCGGACATGTTTATACCAGAAATCCAGCCCGACTTCCCCGACGGCCCGTGCCTGTCCGACATTCTTGCGGATAAAATCAAGGCTCTCCTCGACCGATTCCCCGGGCAGGCTTTGGGGGTGAATGCCCAAGGCAACATAGATTTTCGGGTCCCCCACCCGCGCCTGGATATTCAGATTTTTTTGGTTGGCCGCCAAATCCACGCCGACCGCGACAACCGCTTCCACTCCACAGCGGGCCGCCTCCTTAAGGGCCTGGTCCACATCCTGAACCTGATCTAAATGGGCGTGCGTATCAATGATTTTCATAAAAAAATTACCGGGCCTTCCCTTCGAGGATAAAGGTCACCGGACCGTCATTGATCAGGCTCACATCCATCATGGCCTGAAACGTTCCGGTGGCGACCTCCAATCCGTCCGCCCTCAGATGTTCGATAAAGGTCTGATACAGCCTCTCGGCCGCGGCCGGTTCGGCGGCCCGGTCGAAAGACGGGCGCCGGCCTTTATCGCAGTTCCCGCAAAGGGTGAATTGGGAAACGACCAAAAAGGCCGCGGACACATCTCCGGCGGCCAGGTTCATCTTACCCTCCCCGTCGGGGAATAGGCGTAAGGCGGCAATCTTACGGGCAAAATAATCGACCTCGGCGCCCGTGTCGCCCTTCTCGACCCCCAGAAAAACAAGCATGCCCCGTCCGATATGCGCGACCAAATCGCCCCGAACCGTGACCTGCGCCTCTTTGACCCGCTGAATAACGATTTTCATAAAAAATATCTATCTCCCAAGTTCAAGAATTAAGTGCAACACTTAGGAAACGTGTTATCCTAAGTGCAT
>CAZBSU010000036.1:0-12114 GCA_964494745.1 uncultured Planctomycetales bacterium
TAAAAAATGAAAAAAAACAAGCAAAAAGAAGACAAAAGGGTGAGAATGGCCTATCTAAATATGGGGAAAAACAAACGTTCTTTAATAAACCCCGAAAGAACAGATCTGATTCCGGCCGCTCTTCTTGGCGCGATAAAGGGCCCAGTCCGCTTTATCCAGCAATTCGGAAGACTGCTGACCGTCTTCAGGGAATGTCGCGATGCCGATGCTGACCGTGGCCTGGACGAGCATATCATAGGCCCTGATCCGTTTTTTTTCGACACCCGAACGGATACGTTCGGCCACATAGGCCGCCCCGTCCCGGTTGGTATCCGGCAGGACCACACAAAATTCTTCACCACCGAACCGACCGACAATATCGATCTCGCGGATACTGTCACGCAGGGTCTGGGCGATCCCCCGCAGAATCTGGTCCCCGGTCAAATGGCCGTGCCGGTCATTGAACCGCTTGAAGTGATCGACATCAACCATCAAGAAAGACAAGGGGATCTCCCTGACCTTAGCGCGTGACAATTCCTCCTCGAAGCGCTCCAAGATATGACGGCGGGTGAATAATTCCGTCAGGCTGTCGGTCATGGCCAGGCGTTCGATCTCCTGATAAAGACGAATCCGCTGCAAGGCCAGCGTAAATTGATTGGCCAAGATCGTCGCCTTCTCCCGGTCCCGATCCAAGACCCCCTTTATCGCCAGATAGCCGAGCAGGCGCTGCTTGCCCCGCAACACAAATAAAAGATAAGCGGGATTCTTTTTTAAGACCTGGACTTCATCCGACAGAGGATCCAGCAGGCGGCATTCCTCGTAAAAGATATGCTCTTTCAATTTTATTCGAAAAGCCAGAAAGGCATCGCTCTCGCTGAATGATTTCGTGATCTCCTGGGTGATATCATAGAGGGCAAAGGTTTCGACGGCCTTCTCTTCCAGTTCTTTCTTCTCCTTATCGATATCATACTTGCGCACACACTCATCCTGATAGACCGTCTTGATCTGGAAAAGGCCATCCTCCGCGCGGCGGAGCTCGTATTGCACGGCCCGGTCAGCGGCGATGACAACCAAGGTCAAAAAACCAAAGGATAAAACAAAAATTTCTAAATAAGGGATCATCCGTATTGTCGCTTCATGACAAAATTAGGGGACACAGACCCGGTTGCGGCCTTTCTTTTTGGCCTGATAAAGGGCCTGATCCGCCTGTTGAATAAGCTCCTCCTTGATCTGGGCATCCTCCGGGAAAACGGCAATCCCGACCGAGACCGTTATCCGGGTCTTTTTCCGGCGGAGAATGATCGTTTGTTGCTCCACCTTCTTACGGAATCGCTCGGCTAATTCTTGAGCGCGCTTGCCTGAGCAATCCGGCAGCAGGACGGCAAGCTCCTCCCCGCCGTAACGGCAAATGATATTTCCGGGTCGGTCAAAGATCTCGGCCAAGATCATACTGACGGTCTTCAACACGATATCCCCGGCCGTATGTCCGTATTTATCATTATATCCCTTGAAATGGTCAAGATCGATCATCAAGAAGGCCAGTTGTTTCTTACGGCGCAGCTCGCGTTTGATCTCGTGCGACAGACGGTCAAGCAGATAACGCCTCAGGTATAAGCCGGTCAGGCCGTCCCGGACAGCCAGATCTTCGATCTTTTCATAAAGGTGGGCATTCTCGATGGCGACGGCGCCGATCGTGCCGGCCATTATCAACAGACGGATATCCTCCGTATCAAAATAATTCTCCTGCGGACTGTCGAGCCGAAGGATCCCGACCGCCTTGTCATCCAGCATCAGTGGCACGCTCATCAAAGAGCGGAATTCACGCACCTCATCACGCCCGATCTTCTCCAGGTCGAACCGGAAATCACTGTGGGCATCCTTGACCAGCAAAGGCTTCATGTTGCGAACGACCCACTGATCGTAAATATCTCCGTTCTTGGCGCGGATCCCGGCGTCACCCCGCCCGCCATAAGATGATTCCAGGCTCAATCTCCCGGTTTTGTGCTGAAGGGAAAAAAGGATCACGGTGAGATCCTTGCGGCCGAAAAGCTGACCTACCTCCCGGGAAAGGATCTGCGACGTTTCCCGGCTCGAAAAGCTCAGCCCGAGTTTTTCCGTCAGCTCCTTGAGATGAGAAAAACGGATGATCCTCTCATGAACCGACTCGATCGCGTTGATCTCGCGCTGGATCTCGACCCGCATCAAATTGGACTTTTCCAGGAAACCCTGCTTCTGCAGCCCTATGGCCGCCAAACGGTTGGTCAGTTGCGCCCGTTGAAAAAAAAGGTAGACGAGGCTGATCGTCAGACAGCCGATCAGATAAATAATAAACGCGGGTTGAAAAACAAGGGCATAAAAAAAGAACCCCAAAAGGGTCACGACGAGGAAGACGGGAAAAAAGAAAGGCGAGTTATATAATTGTCTCTTCGGTTTCTTGATCAAAGAAGTGCACCTTGCTCATATCAAAGACAAGCTCCATATCGCGGTTCACCGCCGGCCGATCATGCGCGCCAACCCTGGCGATGAAGGTATGCCTGCCTGTATTCAGATGCAAATAGACTTCCGAGCCCATCGGCTCAACGACCTCGCAGGTAGCCTGAACCATATTATCAGGGGCCGCTTTCGAAACAAAAAGTTTATCGTAAATATCTTCCGAACGAATGCCGAAAATCACGCGTTTCCCTTCATAATCGGAGATCGATTTGATCATTTCTTCGACCAATTTAACCTGAAAAGTCCCTTCGTCAAAATAATATTTGCGGTCCCGCTTGATGATGCGCCCCTCCATCAGATTGATCGGAGGAGATCCGATAAAACTGGACACAAATTTGTTGGCGGGTCTGTCGTAAATCGTGATCGGATCGGCGCATTGCTGGATCCGGCCGTCCCGCATGACGGCGATCCGGTCCCCGAGCGTCATGGCCTCGGTCTGATCGTGGGTCACGTACACAAAAGTGGTCTGGAGGCGCAGCCGCAGCTTATGGATCTCGGTGCGCATCTGGACCCGCATCTTGGCGTCCAGGTTGCTCAACGGTTCATCGAACAAAAAGGCCTGCGGTTTGCGGACGATGGCCCGGCCCAGGGCCACCCGCTGCCTCTCCCCGCCGGATAATTGGCGCGGCCTGCGGTCGAGATAACGTTTAATGCCGAGGATCTCGGCGGCTTCGTTCACCCGGCGCAGGATCTCTTCTTTGGGATATTTCTTGAGTTTCAGGCCGAATGACATGTTTTCAAAAACCGTCATATGCGGATACAAGGCATAATTCTGAAAGACCATCGCAATATTCCGATCCTTAGCAGGAATATCATTGACCAGCCGCTCCCCGATCCAGATATTCCCTTCCGTGGCGTCTTCCAGGCCGGCGATCATCCTGAGGGTCGTTGACTTACCGCAACCCGAAGGCCCGACCATGACCAGAAATTCCTTGTTCTCCACCCCCAAACTAATATCATCGACAGCCTTGGAGCCGAGTTTGTACACCTTGGAAACATTTTGTAAACTGATTTGAGCCATAGAATGATGCGCCGTTGCGTCTGAAAAGATCTTCTGTCCGCGGCCAGAAGGACCTACCCCCCGTCGGATCTTCCCCCGTCCCATTTTCGCGCAGGTCCGGTTCTCCGTCCTCAAAGATCAGCCGGCACCGACAGTATAATCGATCGCCTGGCTCAAAACGTGCTTGAGCTTCCCACGGGGAACGATCATATCAATCAGGCCGTGCGCCAGCAAAAATTCGGACCGCTGAAAACCGGGCGGGAGCTTTTGACGGATCGTCTGCTCGATAACCCGCGGGCCCGTGAATCCGATCAGGGCCTTGGGCTCGGCCATGATGATATCGCCCACTCCGGCAAAGGAAGCCATAATCCCCGCCATGGTCGGATTGGTCAGCACGGAAATATACAGCAATCCAGCTTCGTGATGCCGTGCCAAGGCCGCACAGGTCTTGGCCATCTGCATCAGGGAATACAGCCCCTCATACATCCTGGCCCCGCCGCCGGATCCGGAAATAATAATCACCGGTATTTTCTCGCGGGTGGCACGTTCGATGGTGCGCGTGATCTTCTCGCCGACCACAGATCCCATGGATCCCATGATAAAACGGGAGTCCGTGACCGCGATATGAACGGATTTTCCCTCCAGGCGCCCTTTCCCGGCTATCACGGCTTCTTTAAGGCCGGTCTTTTTTCGGTCGGCCTCCAATTTTTGCTGATACGTCTTGGGGCCCCTAAACTGCAGCGGATCCCGCGGGATAAGTCCGGCGTCATGCTCCTCAAAACTGCCGGGATCAAGAATGATCTCCAGGCGTTCATGCGCCGTCAAGGGGAAATGATGCCCGCAGTGGGAGCAGACCGACAGGTTGTCTTTCAGGGTCTTGGTATAATTAGGAGATTGGCACTCGGGGCATTGTGAAAATATGCCGTCGGGGATATTCTTTTTCTTGACATTGACGAGGGTGTATTTGTGCTTACCGAATAAAGCCATAGGGGATCTTCGGGTATTTACTCCGCCATGTGATAGATCGTCAACCCGGAAAGGACTTTGGGATAGAAGTAGGTCGTCTTGGGCGGCATCCGCTCGCCGTTCAGCGCGATCTCTCTTAATTGCTCAATCCTGACGGGATTCATGATAAAGGCCGCCTCGGCCTTCCCCTCATCGAGAAAGCGCGCGGCCTCGCCGATATCCTTGGTATAGGTAATATCTTCGGAAGACACGCCCAGACGGTCGAGGATAAGGTGTTTAAGGATCGTGGCATCAAGATGCCGGAAGGACACGGACCCGCTCTTGATATGTTTATCGATCAACAATTTATTCTTTAAGTGCAACAGCAGCTTTTCCCGAGGCGTTATCAGGCCAAAGGCGTGCTCGTTCTTGCCGGCCTGGGCCACGAGAATGGCCAGTTTATCCCGGTTGCTGATCCGGTCGACCCGAAAAAATTCCCCCAGAAAATCCAAGGGTTTCGCAATATGGCGGATGACCCGGTGGATCGGAAAAATCTTCAGATCACGCGAATCCATATTCGTAAAATAGGTCATGATGTAATTATAAGCCGGATCCTTAGGGGCCTTACTGCCTTTAGGATTCTTGATATTTTTCAATTCCCGCGCCACCTCATAGCGGTGATGACCGTCCGCGATAAAAAGCTGCTGGTCCCTCAGGCCGTCCGCTATCTCGCGGATCAGGCCGGGGTCTTCCAACCGCCAAAGCCGGTGACGCACGCCGTCATCATCCGTGACATTAATAAACGGCTTGGCGCTGCGGAAGTGTTTGTTGAAAATCTTGACGGCCTTTTTATGTCGGTCCGAATAACAGACAAAGATAGAGCTAAGATTGGAAGACAGCATTTGCCAAAGCTTTAGACGGTCCTGCTTAGCCTTCATATGCGTGTTCTCATGCGGATAAATCTTTCCTCCCCGCTCATCCTGCACCTTCATCAGCGAAATAAACCCCAGGCGGCTGTATTTTTCCCCCATCACTCTGTAATCCTGCAAATAATAATAAAGACAAGGTTTTTCGTCTCTGATCAAAACCTTGTCTTTTTTCCACTGTTCAAAGACGGCCTTGGCCCGGGTATATTTATTCTTATTTTCCGTGTCGCGCGGTTGCTCCTTGCCTAAAAGGACCCGGATAAAATTATACTCGCTTTGATTATAATACTTGTTCTGCTGGGCCGGAGAAATCACGTCATAGGGCGGACAGACCACGCGGGCCAGATCCGTGACCTTTTCTTGATTGAAATGCAGGGCCTTAAAAGATTTAATTTCTATCATAATAATACCGCCCCCATCGGGCGGCCCCAAGCTTATTTCGCCTTGATTAACCCCAATCTTAGCAAAATAAAGCCGAACTGAAAATAATTTCTTTAATATTTTATGCCCGCCGGCGGCCTGTATTCAGCCCCGGCATCTGTCCGTCCCCCCTCAGGCGACGATCACAAGCCGCATCCCTAATCTGCCTTGGAGGTCTTGGCCGGACAAGCGGGACAGGCCGCTCCTTTGCCTCCGGAACATTCAGCGGCCGGTTTAGGAGCCGGCCCGGTTTTGCGCTTATAATCGGTTTCATAAAAACCGGTGCCTTTAAAGATAATTCCGCCACCGGTTCCAATGAGCCGGTATAAGGCGTCCTTTTGACATTGCGGACAACGGCGCTGCTTGGGCTCACTCATCGATTGCACGAGCTCAAAAGAATGGCCACATGCACCGCATTCATATTGATAGGTCGGCATTGTTTATCCTTTTTTCACCAGCCCTTAACGGCTAGCGTTTAACGATTAGTAAAAAATGTTTGTTGCCGGGGCGCTCCCCTTCGACAAAGGCAAATTATTTAAATACTTTTTTGATCTTTTCGGTAAAGGATGTTTCCGTCTGATTCAAATCTTCGCCGCTGATTCGGGCATATTCCTCCAGAATTCTCTTTTGTTCCGAAGCCAGACGCGTGGGCACCTGCAGCATAACCTGAACATATTCATCTCCGGGAGTCCCGCCGTGAACATCCGGCATGCCCTTATGGCGCAGGCGGAAGATTTTGCCGCTTTGGGTGCCGGAAGGAATCTTCATTTGAACCTGGCCGTTGAGCGTGGGGACCTTGACTTCGCCGCCCAAAGCGGCCACGACAAAACTGACCGGAAGCTGCATGGAGATATTCTTGCCCTGCCGCTCAAAAAGGTCGTGCGGCCGGACATGGATAAAAAGATATAAATCCCCGGCCCCGCCCAGGGCGACCTCGCCTTCCCCGCGGACCCGTAACTGTGTTGCATTGTCGACGCCGGGCGGGATCGTAACATCGATCTGGCGTGTCACGCGGACGGCCCCTTTTCCCTGACAAGCGGGGCAGAATTCCTTGATCATCTTACCGCTGCCGCCGCACTGCGGACAGGTCTGGGCCATGCGAAAGAACCCGCTACTCATCACAACCTGCCCCCGGCCCTGACACTGGGAACAGGTCTTCATTTTGGTCCCGGCCTTGGCCCCGGTGCCCTGACAGTCCTTGCAAACCTCGTGACGCGGGACCTTGATCTTCTTCTTAACCCCTTTATAAGCCTCTTGAAGGGTCACCTCGATCTCATATTGAATATCACGCCCGCGGCGCGCCCCTCCCGACCGGCCCCGCCGGCCTGTGCGGCCTGTGCGGCCTCCGCCGAAAAGATCAAAGATCGAATCCCCGAAAAATTGACCGAAGATATCCCCCATATCCGTGCCTTCGAAGATACTGCTGAAATCAGCGCCGCGAAAGATATCCTCGGCCGTATACCTCTGGTCGATCCCCGCATGTCCGTACTGATCGTACATCTTCTTCTTTTGCGGATCCGACAAGACACCGTAGGCCTCGGAAATCTCCTTAAATTTCTCCTCGGCCTCCTTCTTCTGCCCTTCGGGCACACGATCCGGGTGATATTTCAGTGCCAGCGAACGGTAGGCCTTCTTGATTTCGGGAATACCGGTGCCTTTACTGACACCTAAAATTTCATAATAATCGCGTTTCATATTTCTGCATCAAACCTTAAGAATTAACTATGTATACACCAGATTCAGGCACAGCATAGTGGCGAGTTCCCTTGCGCAGAGCCAGGTAAAGCATTGGGGCGAGTTCCGCAGTCTCTGCCTTTGAAAAAGGCAGAGACGAGGACTGTTTGAACAACAATGCTTTGCCTGGTTCTGCGATTCTCATAAACCACAAAACACGTTATAATAAAAATTATTCCGACTTGAACTCCGCATCAATGACGTCGTCTTTATTCGGACCGGGCTGCCCCTGTTCCTTTTGGGCCTGATCCTGGCCCGCCTGCTGTTGCTGCTGAGCCCCAGCGCCGGCGCCAGCCGCCTGCTGCTGGGCCGCATTGGCCTTATAGACCTCTTCGGCCAGTTTATGGCTGGCCTGCTGCAAAGATTCCATGCCCTTCTTGATCTTCTCCAGGTCCTTGTTCTTGATCGCCTCTTTGAGGCTGTTCAACTCGTTTTCGATCTTACCCTTCTCGGCCTCCGGGACCTTGTCCCCGTAATCCTTTAAAGACCGTTCCGTGGCATAAACCAGGGTGTTGGCCTGGTTGACCGTCTCGATCTCTTCTTTTTTCTGTTTGTCCTCTTCGGCGTATTTTTCGGCCTCTTTGACCATCTTGTCGATATCTTCCTGAGACAGCTTGGTCGGGGCCGTGATCCGGATCGACTGCTCCTTGCCGGTGCCCTTGTCTTTGGCCGAGACATGGACAATACCATCGGTATCTATATCGAAAGACACCTCGATCTGCGGCACGCCGCGCGGGGCCGGCGGAATCCCGATCAGGTCAAAACGGCCCAGCTCGGTGTTATCATTCGCCATCGGGCGTTCGCCCTGAAGCACCCGGATCGTAACGGCCGGCTGATTGTCTTCGGCGGTCGAAAAGATCTGGCTCTTGCGGGTCGGGATCGTCGTGTTGCGCTCGATCAGTTTGGTGAACACCCCGCCGAGCGTCTCGATCCCGAGCGACAAGGGCGTCACGTCCAACAGCAGGACTTCCTTGGCCTCGCCGCGGATGATCCCGGCCTGAATCGCCGCGCCCAGGGCCACGCATTCCATCGGGTCAATGCCGCGCTCGATCTTTTGCCCAGCTTCTCTCTCGACGAATTCCTGAACGATCGGCATCCGGGTCGGGCCCCCGACCAGGATGATCCGGTCAACCTTAACGTCTTCGCCGAGTTTGTCGCTGGCGTCCCTGATCGCCTGATGGATCGGCCCCCGGCAACGGTCGACGATCGGGCGGACCAGGTCCTCGAGCTTGGCCCGGTCGACCGACAAAGCCAAATGTTTGGGCCCGCTGGCATCCGCGGTAATAAACGGGAGATTGATATCGGTGCGGATCGTACTGGACAATTCGACCTTGGCCTTTTCAGCGGCCTCGCGCAGACGCTGAGAGGCCATTTTGTCATTCGCAAGGTCAATGCCGTTCTCTTTCTTGAACTCCTCACTGATATAATCAACCAGGACATTGTCCATGTCCGTGCCGCCCAGCTCATTATCGCCGCTGGTCGACAGGACCTCGAACGTGGCCGCCTTGGCATTCTCGTCCCAGCCCATTTCCAGGACCGTGACATCCAGCGTCCCGCCGCCGAAATCAAAGACCATGATCTTCTGTTCCTTGCCCGCCTTGTCCAAGCCATAAGCCAGACAGGCCGCGGTCGGCTCATTGATGATACGCAGGACCTTGAGGCCGGCGATCTCGCCCGCATCCTTGGTGGCCTGACGCTGATTATCGTTAAAATACGCCGGCACCGTGATCACGGCCTCGTTGACCGGCTCCCCCAGGTATTTCTCAGCATCGGCCTTGATTTTCTGCAGGATAAAGGCGCTGATCTGCTGCGGCGTAAACTCCTTGCCGGCAACCTGATATTTATGGCTCGTGCCCATCTTGCGTTTGGCCGCATAAATCGTGCCTTCGGGATTGATCGCCCGCTGACGCTTGGCCGGTTCTCCGACCAGACGTTGCCCGTCCTTGGTAAAAGCGACATAGGACGGAAAGGCCTTGCCCGATGCCACGCCGGCACCTTCTGCCGACGGAATAATGTTGGCGCGTCCGCCTTCCATAATAGCGGCCGCGGAATTGGATGTTCCCAAATCGATACCGATAGCTCGTGCCATGATAAACCTCCTTTAAATAAATGGTATATATCTTTTATTGAATTTTTATTTATCCTGATTGTCCTGTTCGGTTCGCTTATCGTCTTCACCCGGTCCGGGATTTTGGTCCGCGGCGGCCGGCTCAGGCCGGACCGCAACCTTGACCTTGGCGGTCCGGACGACCCGGTCGCCGAGATAATATCCTTTTTGAAATTCCTCCAGGACCGTGCCGTCCTCATGCTGATCGGTCTGTTCCTGCATCAAAATCTCGTGGCAATGCGGATCGAACGGTTTGCCCACGGCCTCAACGCTTTTAAGCCCGTTGCGCTTCAGCATCTCGTAAAGATGGGCCATGATCATCTCAACGCCTTTTAAAAAAGATTCATAATCCTGATGTTTGGCGCCGGCGGCATCCACGATCCGCTGCAGATCGTCCTGGATGCTCAGGAATTCGACGATCAGATCCTGATTGGCATAGCGGACGAATTCAAGCTTTTCGCGTTCGAAACGTTTGCGGACATTATCGAACTCGGCGTAAAGCCGGATGTATTTATCCTTGAACTCGGCCGCGCTCCGGCACAGATCGTCGTATTCTTTTTTATTCAGAGTGACGGTTCCGGCGACGGCCTTCTTCCCGTCGGGCGGACGCCTGTCTTCTTCCTGGCCGGCTGAAGGCGTATCAGTATCTTTGTTCTTTGTTTCTCGTTTCATGTTCCACATCGGTAAAATTTACAAATTGATTTCTTTCATCAACCCCCTGAAATATTCCAGGGTGGAAACGACCCGGGGATAATCCATATGGGTCGGTCCCAGGATCGCGATCCGGCCGCTGGTTTTGTTGCCGATATGATAAGACGAGATCGCCAGCGAACAATCGCCGATAGCGGTCCAGGCAATCTCATGTCCAATATAAATCCTGATCTTCTCGGCAAGTTCCTGATTGATGATCTGCAGCAGCTGCTCCTTCTCTTCCAGAGCCTTGAGCAGATCCCGCAGGCGGGTCATGTCCTGAAAATCGCTGTATTCAACGGCATGGCAAGCCCCGCGGCAGAAGACCCGGTCCACCCCGTCGATCGAAACGATACTGGTATATCGCGTTAAGTCGGAAATAACCTGAGAGGTGCGTTCCAGCATGCCTTCGAGACTGATCACCTGGGCCTCATATTCCAATTTGATGCGTGTCTTTTCCCGCTCGAGCAATTGAATCTCATTCATCAGGTTATCCACGAAATAACGGTAGCCCGCTTGGGTCGGAACCCGTCCGGCCGACGTGTGCGGATGGGTCAACAAGCCTTCCCGCTCAAGTTCGGCCAAGATGTTCCGGATCGTGGCCGGGCTTACATCACGGACATAATCGCGCGAGATATGCCTGGAACTGACCGGGGTAATAGTCTTGATATATTCATTGACGACGATTCCCAGGATATTATCTTTACGATATTGATGATCGGTCTTTTTTAAAGACATCGTATCTCTCCGGATTCATTTTTAGCCGTTAAAGTCTTGAAACATCAATATGTTAATCACTCTATCAGCTTTTTACCGCCTAAAATTAGCACTCTTTCGGCTAGTTTGCTAAAACATTATAACAAAAAGCTTATCTCTGTCAACGCTGATTTTTGTTTCGAGACTGTCCCCAAGACCGGCTTGCCCGGCCTTTCCCGTTAGAGAATAAACCCTTTGTTATAGCCAATGCTCCGAATCTTGGCATGCATTTTCAATAAAATCCCCAAAAAACCCTCGATGCGAGAGACATTATTCTGAAGATCAAACAAGCTGGGACGATAACCGGCCTCGGCGTAAAGCCTCAGGACCAGATCCCCTTCAAGTATTTCCAGGGCCATGAACGGATGCCCGCGGTGATCGACATTCTTAAACCCGGCAAAAAAATTCACCACCTCATCGTCCGCCATCAGGGCATCGACAAAACCCTGATTATTGGTATAGATACCGAATGCCCTCAATTTCTTGGCCTGGCGGGTATGGCCCATGTTTTTCTGCCATGAAATCCCGCTGACCGCCCCGCTTTGCAACAGGGACGACCGTTCGCGTTCGGTAAAGCTCAAGACCAGATCCGTGCCGGTCTTGAGCTTCAGGTACCCCTGTTGATGGGCCTGCCCCTGAAACGATTTATCAATAATATCCTCAAAGACAAAATCATGCTCCTGATAACGGAACCGGATCCGAAAACAGTCCTCGGTGCCTTCCAGCAGGGACATTTGCCCCTCGACCAGGTGGGTCAGCTTGGTCAGGTATTTTTTCCGTTTGTCTTCCGTGTCGGGAAGAAAGACCAATACCACGATCGCGGCGATTACCGCAATGACAGCCAAAACAATAACAAAGGTCATGTAACCCTCTCTCGCCCTAAGGATTTAACCGGCAGTTACCTTGGACACGACCTGCCCGTCTTTATCCACATCTGCTATGACATGTTGTTTAGCGCTGATCTGGCCACGCAGCATTTTTATGGCCAACGGATCCTGAACGAATTTCTGGATCACCCTTTTCAACGGCCGTGCCCCATAAACCGGATCATATCCTTTATGGGC
>CAZBSU010000037.1:0-12063 GCA_964494745.1 uncultured Planctomycetales bacterium
GCGGATCACGCCTGAGAAACGCCAAGACGCTGTTCTCCCAATCGCCCATGTGCACCCATTCAAAGCCAGGATAATCAAAATCACAACGGAATAAGGCCGGCTCGGACCGGTACAGCCTGTTCAGGTCGCTGACCAAACGGGAAAGATTGTGATGCAAAGGATATTCAAGCAGATGCCAATCCAGACTTTTATCATGCTGCCATTCATCCCATTGACCGAATTCGCCGCCCATGAATAAAAGCTTTTTGCCGGGATGGGCAAACATATATCCCAAAAAAAGCCGCAGATTGGCGAACTTCTGCCAGTCGTCACCCGGCATCTTGCGCAGAAGCGAGCCCTTGCCGTAAACCACCTCATCATGCGAAAGCGTCAGGATAAAATTTTCATGAAAGGCATACAGCATGCTGAAGGTCAGATCATTATGATGATGCTTGCGGTATATCGGGTCCAGGGCAAAATACTGTAACGTGTCATGCATCCAGCCCATATTCCATTTCATGCCGAACCCCAGGCCTCCCATATCAACCGGGCGGGAGACCTGCGGCCAGGACGTCGATTCTTCGGCGATCATCTGAACGTCGGGGTATTGCCCGTAAACGACCTGGTTCAGATCGCGGATAAAACCGATCGCTTCAAGATTTTCCCGGCCGCCGTGAATGTTGGGCGTCCACTCCCCAGCCTTTCGGGAATAATCCAGATAAAGCATCGAGGCCACACCGTCCACGCGGATGCCGTCGACATGATAACGGTCCAGCCAAAAAAGGGCATTGGAAATCAAAAACTCTTTGACCTCATTGCGGGAATAATTGAAGATATAGCTTTTCCAATCCGGATGGAATCCCTTCTGAGGGTCGGCGTGCTCGAAAAGATGTGTCCCGTCGTAATAGACCAGGCCGTGACCGTCGGACGGAAAATGGGACGGCACCCAGTCCAGAAAGACGCCGATGCCGTTTTGATGCAGCCGGTCGATCAGGAACATCAAATCCTGGGGGCGGCCATAGCGTTGGGTCGGGGCAAAATACCCCAGGACCTGATATCCCCAGGAGCCGTAAAACGGATGCTCCATGACTGGCAGGAACTCGACATGGGTGAAGCCCGTTTGTTTGACGTAATCGATCAGCTGATCAGCGATCTCGCGGTAGGATAGGGAACGGTTGTTTTCTTCAATCTTACGCCGCCAGGAACCGAGATGGATCTCATAAATGGACACCGGGGCATGGAGGGCGTTTTGTCTCTGCCGGCCTTTCATCCAGGCCTGATCCTGCCAATCATATTTCAGGTCCCAGACGATCGAACTTGTCTTCGGCGGGGTCTCGTTAAAAAAGGCATACGGATCGATCTTGTCCGCCTGGTAATCGTTGTAATGGGAATGGATGAAATACTTATAGAGGGCCCCGGGCCCTACCTGTGGGACAAAGCCTTCCCATATCCCGGAGGCGTCCGGCCGCGGCCGCAGGGCATGGGCCTTTTTGTCCCATTGGTTGAAATCACCGATAACGGCCACATAGCGTGCGTTCGGCGCCCAGACGGCAAAATAAGTGCCGGCAACACCATGATGCTGAACGGCATGTGCCCCCAATTTATCATAAAGTCTAAAATGGCGCCCCTCCTTAAAAAGATAAATATCCTCTTCGGTCAGGAGGCTGAAATCATGCTGAATCGTGATCATCTGGCGATGGCCTTTGTCCCGGTATCTTATCAGAATCGGCGCCGGAGGGTGTCCGGCCTCCATCTTTCGGGTTCGACGCCCCACCTTCCCCGGGGGGCGTCATAACGTCTTTTTCATCGTAAATCTCACCGAACAATTCCTCGAGAACATCCTCCATGGTCACCAGGCCCACATCCCTTCCCCGCGTATCCTGAACGATAAACAGATGCTGATTGTAGATCAAAAACTTTTCCAGCAGCTCATCAGACCGTGTGAACCAGTTGACAAAGATCGGCTTGGTCATGAGATCGCTGACCTTAAGGTCGTAATGATCTTCGGCGATCTCACGCAAAAGGACACGCTGCTGGACCATGCCCACGAAATCACGGGGGTCCTTGTCATAAACAGCTATGCGGCTGTAACGCGAAGCGATGATCTGCTGGCGGAGTTCACGCAGGGTCTTGCCGGCCGGCAGGGCATAGATCTGTTCGATCGGCTTCATGATCTGGAAGGCCCTCAGATCGTTCAGCTTAAACACCCGGTTGCATAACAATTCCTCGTCCGTCTCAACCGTCCCGGCGTCTTTGCCCCATTTCAACATCATCCGGATTTCCTCTTCGGTGACGCGGGGGAATTGATGGTGCCGGATAAACGGGCTGGTGACGGCGGTCAAAAAGGTGACGACCGGGTGAAAAATAAGCGTCAGCCATTTGAGCGGTTTGGCAATCAGCAGAGAAATTCCGATCTTGTAATGCTCCCCGATCCTTTTCGGAATGATCTCACCGATGATGATGATGCTGAAGGTCATGACCATGGCCGCGACCCCGAGCAGATGGTCCCCGAAGATCTTGGCCACGTGCTGGCCGATAAAGATTGAGCCCGCGATATTGACCGCATTGTTGATCAAAACGATGGAGCTGATAACATCGGCAATGTGCTCTTTGAGATAGAGCAAATCGCGGGAATTTTTTTGCTTTTGATCGAAAAGGATCCTGGCACGGATCAGAGGCAGACTCAGGATGGCAGCTTCGCTCATCGAACAAAGTGCTGAGCCGATATTAACACCGATAAACAGAAAAATTAGCGTATGCATATGTATATAAATATTAGAATTAGAATATATTATATGGAAATATTCGAATAATGCAAAATAATTGTGGGGTTAATGAGGAAGCGGCTGGATTAGAATTTGATGTTGTAAAATGTTTCCAAATCGACTTGGGGGGTGGGACGGCAGAGGTAATATCCTTGACCGGCGTTGATCCCCATGCCAATCAAGGCTTGCAGGTCTTCATGGCTTTCAATCCCTTCGGCAATGGAAAAAATATTATTTTCCCGGCAAAAATTCACGATAAACCGAACGATACTTTGCTTATACGGATCGTGGGTCACGCCTTTGATGATATGGTGGTCGATCTTCACGACCTCCGGCTTGGTTTCGATGATCGATTCCAGACTGGCATACCCCCCGCCGACATCATCGACGGCAAATTGAAAACCATAGTCGCGGTAGTTGTGCAATTGCTCGTAAAACAATTTAAAATCGGATATGGCCGACCTCTCGGTTATCTCCAGGATGACATTATTGGAAAGGATGCCGTTCTTTTCCAGCATCGCCTTGACCCTCAAGAATTGGGCCGATTCGATGAAATAAGGATTGCAATTCAAAAAGATCTTTTCATCGCGAACGTGCTTGGACAGGGAACTTAAGGCCATGGACCATGATAAGATCTCGAGTTCGGAATAAAGGCCGTATTGCAGGGCCGCCTCGAACAAGGCCTCGGGATTGGAAAAGATACCCGGGTGGACCGGGCGGGTCAGGATCTCAATACCGTAAAAACGAAATGGTTCCAGCAAATAGATCGGCTGAAAATGAGGCACGATCAAGGCATCATCCAGAATCTTGCGCAGCTCACAGATGACGGTCTTGGGAGTGGTGGGCCGCTCCGGCTTTGAAAATTGGCGCCCCCGCCGCATCACGACTTCCATCCGGGCGAACAACTCCTCATGTTCGCATGGTTTGGCGATAAAATCATCGGCGCCGAGATAAAGGGCCTCGACCTTGTCTTCATGCAGACAGTGGGCACTCAACATGATGATCGGGATATGATTCGTCCGGTCGGACTGTTTCAGTTCACGGCAAACATCGAATCCACTAAGGTCAGGCAAAACCAAATCAAGAATGATAACATCGAGTTCCGGTGAGACTTTCTGGAGGGCTTCTTCGGCGGTAAAGGCGGTTTCTACATTATATCCCCGGGTCTCCAAAAGCATGCACAACATGCGGGTGAGATTCTTTTCGTCGTCCACAATCAGGACGTGTCGCTTTTGGCCGAGACGGTTTTTTATCATTGCTGTGGGATAACTTTTTTGAACAGATTATTTATATATAAAGGCCCTTAGAAACACGAAGAAACACGGAGACCAGAAGATTTCATTTGAAACAAGATTTGAAAGAGACTCCTCGACCAAAATTATTCCCACAGCCAAATCAGCTTAAGTACATCAACCTCCCAACGGGTAAATGATTAGAAAATATCAATTTAAGACACAATAAAAGTATACCTTATTTACATTCGAATGTCTATATAATTAGACATGCGATGGCATATTGTGGAAGATATAAATTATTACTAGAAAGGAACTTATGACTCATTTTAAAAAACCTGGAATTTACACGCCACCGAAAAGATAAAAAATCCTTTTTTGTGTCTCTTTTTGAAAAATGAGCCTTATTTTTCAGGGGTGACTTAGGAGGAAAAACGATATTCGGCAAAATAAAAAGACAGCCCATGGCACTGAAAAACATCCGTTTTCATTATGGGCCGGAATCGGGAAGGGATGTCGGGGAAAAACGTATCGCATTCAAAATCATGCAGGATATGGGTCATGAATATTTTCTGACATCCGGGGTGTTCAACCGCGCTGCGAAAAACCCGGGCCCCGCCGATAATGAAGAACCGCTGGCCGGGTTCGGCCAAAAAATCCGTAACCGCCCCGAGGGCCGCGGACGCGGATCGAAAACGCCTGACCCCGGGAGGAAAACACAAACGGTCATTGGCGGTGATAACCCAATTGCTGCGATCGGGTAACGGCCGATAGGCCGGGGGCACAGAATCCCAGGTCTTCCTCCCCATGATAACCACATTCTTGTGTTTTGCCTCAGGGGGGGAGCTCGTGATCTGCCGGAAATGTTTTAGATCGGGCGGAAGGTGCCAAGGCAATCCCCCCGCTTTTCCGATACCGAAACGTTTATCAACCGCAACAATGATCTGAAAGTTGGCCATAAAATAATACGCGAAAATTCCGGACCGGGTTCCTTAAACCGCTATCGGGAATTTTATAAATGGGTGGTGCTGATAATCCACCAGTTGGATGTCGTCAAAGGTCATTTCAAAAATCGGTCGACAGGTCAATCGCAACTTCGGCAGCGGCAAGCAGGGGCGTTCCAACTGGCCCCGAAGTCCGTCGATATGATTTTTGTATATGTGGGCGTCCCCGAGGGTGTGGACAAAGAACCCAGGCGTTAAACCGCATTCAGCGGCCATCATGCTCAGCAACAGGGCGTAACTGGAAATATTGAAAGGCACCCCCAGGGCGACATCGGCCGAGCGTTGATAAAGCTGGCAATCAAGCCGTCCCTGAACCACGTAAAATTGAAAAAAGGCATGGCAAGGCGGCAGGGCCATCCGGTCCAGATCCGCCACATTCCAGGCGCTGACGATGATCCGGCGCGAATCAGGATTATTTTTGATCAAATCCAAGGCGGCCCGAATCTGATCGATATATTGGCAGGTCCAGCGCTGGCGGTCCTCATCCCAGACATACCGCTCCCATTTGCGCCATTGATAGCCGTAGATCGGCCCGAGATCACCTTTCTCGTCGGCCCAGGCGTCCCAAATCGGCGTGTGCGGTTTGAGACCGTCATGAATATTCGTCGCCCCTTTCAAAAACCACAACAGCTCACGCACGACCGCGGGGAACAGCACCTTTTTGGTCGTCACGATCGGGAAGCCCTGGCGCAAATCATAACGGGCCTGATAACCGAAGACGGAAAGCGTGCCGGTCCCGGTCCGATCTTGCTTGGATTCACCGTTATCCAAGATATGGCGGACGAGCTCAAGATATTGTTTCATGATTCGATTCGTTTCTCCTGCAAGGCCAATGCAGCGCCTGCCCACATCTTCTGACTGTATTCCAGGATCATCCGCTGGGTATTAAAAAAAGCGGCCTGGGCCACGCAGTTGATCATTTTGTCGATCCAAACGCTTTCGGTCTGAAGCCGGCCGTTGGTAAGGGTCTGATAATACAATCTCCCCACTTGCTCAAGCGTATCATAAAGCGCCTGACTGTCCTCCTCCATGTGGAGTTGGTTCTCCAGACCGATGTCCGGCCCGTGATGTTGATACCCGAAGACCCAGCCGATATCCTTGTCCGCCGCCTCCACAATCCATCCGTCAAGGGTGCTGCATTGCAGGACCCCGTTGAGGATGGCCTTCATCCCGCTTGTGCCGGAGGCCTCAAACGGGGGCAGCGGATTGTTCAGCCAAACATCGACAGAGCTCGTCAGCAATTTACCGAAAAAGGTGTCGTAATTTTCCAGGATCAGGACCTTGACCACATCGCGATAATCGTTCAAACGGTCGATGTGCTCCAGAATACGGTCAATATGCGCCCCGCCGATATCATCGTTCGGATGGGCCTTGCCGGCCAGGATAATCTGCAGCGGTCCGACCTCCTGGGCGATACGGATGATCCGGTCCACATCCTGAAAGATCAACGCCGGCCGTTTGTATCCCGCGATGCGGCGCGCCCATCCGATGGTGAGGATATCCTCCTTCAATCGCCACTTATCGACCAGGCTCATCAAGACACGCTTGTTGTCCTGGTGGGCCTGAAACAGCCTTTGACGGAATTCCGGATCGCCGCGCAGCTCACCGATCCGGCCGAGGCGTCCCGGGTCCTGACGCCATCCTGAAAAGATCGTTTCGTAACCGTCAAGGAGATTTTGGAAGGATGCGGTCATCCAGGTATGCAGATGAACGCCGTTGGTGATCGCATCGATCTTCTGGGCGAAATCCGGGAACTGCAAACGCATGACATCCCCGTGCTTGGCCGCGACCGCATTGACCCGGGGACAATTCTGCAGCGACATGAACGTCAGATTGATCTGATCGGCCTGAGGATCTTCCTTGCCGTAACGGTGAGCGGCATCGACATAATCCGGCGGCAAGATCTCGGCGATATCCCGGATCTCAAAACGGTCATGGCCCGCGGCCACCGGGGTATGACAGGTAAAGACGAATTTCCGCCGCTCCTCATCCATCTGCGCCTTGTCGGCCAAAGACACGTATTTTTCCAGCAAGGCGAACGCCGCATGTCCTTCATTAAGATGATAAACACCAATATGATAACCCAGGCTTTGCAAGGCCTTCATCCCTCCTATGCCGAGGATGACCCTCTGAAAAATCTTCCACCAAACGCTGTCGCTGCGATAAAGCTGATCGGTCAAACAACGGAAGTGTTCAGGGTTATCCGGGTTGTTGGAGTCAAGCAGAATGACCGGGCAGGCGTGCTGGCGGTCATGGCTGTAGACATAATACTTCCACAACCGCAACGACAGCGGCCCCTGCTGGGTATCGATCGCGATACGGTTCTTCAACGGAATCAAACCGGGATAGGTGGACGGATCCCACTGCAACTCCTCGGGGACCTGTCCCCGCTTGTACCAGAAATTTTGCTTGAAATACCCCTTGTTCCATAAGATACCGATACCGACCAAGGCATAATTCAAATCGGCCGCGCTCTTGACGGTGTCGCCGGCCAGGACCCCCAGGCCGCCGCCGTAGATCGGGATATCCAGCAATTTATCGATATATATCCTGAATAAATAATCGCATAACCAGTAATTGGAAAAGACCTCATGCTGATAAAATTGATTGGCCGGGCTTAACGGCCTCGTCAATGAAAAGGTATTATAAATACTGGGGGCAATGCCGTATTCCATCGAAAAATACGCCGTGGAAAACTCCCCGGGATCCGACAACCGGCCTTCCGCCTCAAGGATCGCTTGCAGCGGAAAACCGAAATAACGTTCAGGGGTTATATCCTGACGGTATTGCGTATCAAAACCCTCGATCGTGGCACGCAAGGTGTCATAGGTCATTTTGGTGTCAAGCGACATCTTCTCTTCCTTTATCGATCATGTCCGCCTTCATCAGAAATCATCCCAAGGCAGGGTGTATTGTAGCATAACTGGCAAGGATTGCCACAGAAATGACCGGCCTTAATCCTTAAATTCCTCATACCGCGCTGAGGTTTTGGGGATAAATGAACCCTTGTCGGATTCCTGCATCACCAAGGCGGCGTACCCCTGGCCGAGTCGATCAATGATCGGCAGACCGACCCGGGGCGGCAGCACGCACAAAGCGGTCGATAAGGCATCCGCTGTCATGGCCCTGGGTGCGATGACCGTGGCACTAACGATCCCCCGCTGGGGATAACCCGTGATGGGATTGATAATATGCGACCAGCGCTGCTGATGGATAAAATAAAATCGCTCATAATCCCCGGACGTCGTCACGGCCATATCACTCAGCAAAAGCACGTCGATGATCCTCCTGGGCTGACGAGGATGACGGATACCGATGCGCCACGGCCGGCCATCCGCATTGACCCCGCCGCAATAGATATCTCCCCCGGCTTCGATATAAAAATTGTCAAACCCCTCATCCCGAAAGATACGGGCGGCCTCATCGACGGCATATCCCTTAGCTATACCGCCCAGGCCAATCCCCGTCTGGGGATCCAGCCGTTGAACTTTGTCCGGCGGAATCAGGCGTAAAAAACGGTTGCCGATATGTTCTTGGACAGCAAGAATTTCTTCATGTCGGGGCCCGATCCCCTCTTGCTGCCAATACCCCCACAACTTTATCAGCGGATAAACCGTTATATCAAACGCACCGCGGGTCAAATCGCTCAACCGGCCAGCGGCAGCGATGACGGCATAGGTGGCGTCGTCGACCCGGACCGGGTGAGGATACGCGCGGTTGATTTTTGCGACATCGCTTCTTTCCCCCTCTTGAGTCATGATCGCATAGATGTCATCGAGCCGGGACCAGACGCGCCGAAAAGCCTCATCCAGACGGGCGTCATCTTTCTTTTCAGCGATGACCGTTAAATGAACGATCGTCCCGAGGTGCAGCCGGGACTGGCGGTAGGAACTCAATCCCTCCGGCCCATCAGCCCGGCGGGCGCAGGCCGAAATCAAGGTCATGACAGAAAGAAAGACGACAAACTTTTTCATGGATATCTCTTGGGCGCAGGCCGCTATTTATCCAAAATGATATCGAAACGCCATCGCACGGTTTGGGCTTGATGCGGGGAATAAAAAGGATTAAAGGAATTTTCGAGGCGGAACATGAATCCCTGTTCGGACAGGAGACGCGTTATCTCATCCCGGTCAAACAATCGGACCGGGAAACGTCTTTGCTCGCGGTGATCGCAGCCCAGCCGAAACCGGTCGCGGCAATATTCCTGATAACGCTGTTTGTCCCGCTCATATTCGGACGAGAATTGCCTGTCGGGGAGCTGCCCGATCAGGGCCCGCCCCCCGGGCTTAAGCACCCTGACAATATCCTTCAATGTCCGCTGCAGATAGTCGTCGTCCTGATTATTTAAAAAAACGAAATAACACAATATCCTTTCCAGACTGTCGCGGCGAAACGGAAGCCGGGCCATTTCACCGCCCAGCAACGATCCGGCCGGCAGATTGGGGCGGGCCAGCCTGAGCATCTTAAGCGCGATATCCATCCCCGCTACCTGACGCACCCGTTTTCGTAAGGCCGCCAGGATCCAGCCGGTGCCGCACCCGATCTCAAGCAGGCGGTCACCCGCATGAAGGTCGAGATTCCCCTGGATATGCTCTATCATCAAACGAATCTTGTCCGGAGGCCATTCGATCCCCTCCACGTCTTCCCACCGGTTCAGCAACCAGGGCGGCTCATCCGGATGGGCCGCATGCGCCGCCCATTCGTCAAATAATTTCTGAAGAGGGTCTTCCGTCATCTTACGCCAAATGGTGATAAACAATGTCGCTGCCCCAGCGCAAGACCGCATCCGGAACCCAGGGTGCGGTCAGCGTGCGAGTCAAAAACGACAAGATTCGTTTGCGACTGAATTTGTATCCCGACGGGGCAAATCCCAGATGGGTGATGAAAGATTTTTGCGCCCCGACATGGTCTTTAAACCGGATCAACCCGGTCTGTGTTTCTCCGCTGGAGCCGAGATCGATAGCCGTCAGGCCGCGGGCCTTGGCGTAACAGATCCCTTCCCAAAAAAGGATATTGTTGGGCCGCCAATGCAGGGCATCGCGACGGGATGTATTAAATTTGTAATAAAGTGTTCGGCCGCAAATCAAATAGATATTGCCGCCGATAAAACGCCCTTGCGGGTCAAAGGCCCCTAACAAGACACCCTGGTCCTGCTCGACGAATTGATCCCAGATGTTCTGGAAAAAACGAAACGGCTGCGGGAAGATGCGGTATTTATTCTTGCGGACGCTCAGGTGACTCGAATAGAAACATTTCAATTCCTCCCGCGAACATACCCGCACGGTCACGCCCTTGCGCCGGGCCTGGTTGACCGCGGCCTTGAAAGAATCATGCGCCCGTTTCCAAAGCAGGTCCAGTTCATCCCGCACATCCAAAAGATGAAAGAGCTCCTGATCAAGGCGGCCTAACTCGGGCAGATCACGGACATGCGGATCGCGCAAACAGCGGATCGCTATCCGATAGTCAGGAAAATCACTCCGCCAGGAGTAAAAAAACAGGCGCCAGTCATCAAGTGAGGCAACCGGACAATCACAATAATCGCAATAGGAACAGACGCATATCTTTTCTTCCAAAAAATTATGCACAACAGAATAAAGGACATAGCTGCGAATCCGCCCGGCCTCTTCAATGTATTTCACGAATAGCTTCAGGCCGTAAGTCCTCTCTAAAACGGACATCCACTCGGGCGAAGAGAACAGATTGCGGTGCAGATCCGGCAGGCCGATCTTATCAAGCGCCTCCCTAAGCGGCGAGGTGCGAACCCGCGCCAATTCCTGCGCGGACGGAACAGGTTGTGATTCAGATATCACGGGCGTCCATTCCCTATTTTTTCAAAAACGTCCCGGGCCGGCCGCTGATGCCCCACGGCTTGTCTGATGACGGCCAGACATTGTTCGACGTCATAAATCCGCAAATGACTGATGTCATGCTGGGGCTGTCTCAGGAATCGGATTGATTGGCCGAGATCCTCATTGTGCTCAAAGACGAAACGTTCCATGAGAACTCTATCGAAATGATCAAAGACCTTGATCGGTTCGACCTGGCGTTCAATAAAGCCAAGAAACGATGTCAAAGGGAACTGGAACCGATGATCATCCCGTCCCCAGGAAACAGCCGCCTGCGGCCCGATGACCAAATAGCGGTAACCCTCCCGGAAAAGCCCGGCGAAGCGCCCCAGGTCATGGGGGACCTCCACGACCTGCTCGCGCTGGGGCGTATACAGGTTCAGGATATACGGCTGCGTGGCCATAAATTTGACATTCCGGTCACGCGCCAACAAATAACGGGCCGTCAGACGGTAATCTGTCCGGGCACGAACAAGCCGCAAGGATTTCCATCCCATGGCGGCCAACATGATCAGGACCATCGCGCACAGCGCCATCCGGACCGGCTTGGTCTGATAATGCTTAAAAACGGTAACGACCAAACCGGCGACCGCCATAGCCACGAAAGGAAGAACGACGCAAACATACCGGGCCCCCTTTGCCGCGGCAAAAGAATACAAGAACATGTGCAGGCATACCAGGGCAAAGGGCAACAATTCCACCATCTGTCGACGGCGGCAAAAGGCAAGATTCAGCCAGAAAAAAAACCCCAGCAAAAAATGCTCCAGACGAAAAAGATAATACGGATAGGACAGGAGATTCAGCGGGTGGAATTGACCCGAGGCCATATGAGATTGATGAAACATCCAGGCAAAGGTGACAATGGTGTTTTGGGCCTCATCGAGGTTGCCGATGACCACCAGCAGGGCCACGAATGTCACCAGATGCCAAACGAGCTTGCGGCTATCGATCGGCCGTTTTTCCGTCAGACTAAGAAAGAGTTCACAGGCAAACACGTGCAGCGGCAAAAGGATCAGGCGATAATTGCTGAAATAGGCCCCAGCCAACAAAACCGCGGACAGGATGGTCCGCGGTCCGAAACGGCGCGGAAAACAATAAAAATAAAACCCGGCCAGAAAAAATAAACCGCTGACGGTTTCCTGCAGGCCCAGACGCGAATAAAAAACATGGCTGGGCATAACGGCCAAAAGGGCAACGGTGATCAGGGCCGGCACCTCCCGGGTGAACAGGCGGCGGG
>CAZBSU010000038.1:0-12026 GCA_964494745.1 uncultured Planctomycetales bacterium
AATGCGCCCGGCCCCACGCAAAACCGCAATGCGGTTGATCTTCCGAAGGCGCTTCCTTACCGCGCTTGCTGAAAATATCTTTGGAGTGGCGGCTGTCCGGCGTATCGCCATATGATGAATATAAAAAGCTCCTGAGCGGGGATCACGCCGGCTTGTGATGGATGCCAAGGAAAGATTTCGTTTGTTCCGGGGCCTTAAATGACCGGTCAGGATCACATCGGAAAGCAATTCATTATCAATCAGGACGTCTTCCTGCGGGACAATGATCTCATCCGTGACCTCTAGAGATTCGTATTCGCTCAAGAGCGGGATAAACACGCGCGCGAAAGCCGCGGCATACGCCTCCCCGCTTCCCCGGAGGGTCACTTCGGTCATGCCCCGGGCGTCGGGCTGCTCCATTTCGGTGATGAGCTCATGGACTGTGGCCAGGCAGTTCTCTTCATGCGCCTTATCCGCTGCAGAATTCTGGATCTGAGCCTCAGACATCCTTGCGTCTGCGGATACATCAGTTGGCACCCGGCGGGACTTGATCACATACAACACGCCCGCGATAACCAGCAGTACTATTCCGAAAACCGCCAGCCCGTAAAAAATGAGCGACAGGGGCGATACCGTCCTGCCCAATGATGCCAGGGCCGCGCCCAGGATTCCGGCCTTGACCGCCAAAACTCGAACAAGGCCGAAGCCGCGGCTTCCGTGATCCTGGGTTAGGGCATCTTCTTTATCCGCGGATTTCTGAGGTAAGGCGATCAATCGCGACTGCTCGCCGGGATTAAAATGAACCTCATAATATTCCTGGTCAAGTCCGGTTATATTCTTAAGCTCCTCGGTCAGCCTGACCTGAATCGTTTCCTCCCAGCCTGTCGGCCTGGAATTATAGACAAACAGATGCGCCCGGCCTTCGGCTTCCCAGGCCGCCGTGATAAAACATTCTTTGCACGCCGGGTCGCGATAAGTTGCAAATGAATTCGGATAATCCGAACTGTTTTGGTGAATGATACGGCGCGGATTCCTGAGCCGGAAGATTTCCTTATTGTCCTGAATAAATTTGCCCCACGGGGAGGTGACAATCTTTTTCTTCAATCCCGGCCAATCCCTGCGCTCGGCGAATTCTTTGGGCGAAACGAATTTATGTGCGACATATTTCCAGCGCCCCTCGTTCTCATCCCAGTACCGTTCCCCCCCGGCGATCGGGATCATGTGGCCCTCATGGTCGATCCATTCGCGCGTATCGACCATGAGGTTCGCGCCTAAATAGGACAGGACAATCAACAACTGCATGAAGCCGAACCGGGAGTCACGGCCGTATCTGTTCTTAATGGACTTCAGGGCCTTTTCGTCATAATCGGACGGATAGATCATGGTATGATTCTGCCCCAGGGCATGGTCCAGGGACCAGGCCAAATACGAAGCCGGCTTGCCGCGGCGCACTTTTCCGTCCCGCTTTTCATAATCGATAATGTCCTGGTAATCGCGGAAGACATTCTTGTAATACACCTCGATCTCGATCTTGATGCCGGCGTCTTCAGCCAACTGTGTCAGTTCCTGCCGGTTTTCCTCGTAGGCCTCGATGATAAAATAGAACTCTTTATGTCTGCGGTCGGCGTGTTCCTTGGCAGCCCTGAAAAGCGTTAACAACGGCTCTTCCAGATCACCCCGTCCCCGGTATTCAGGAAAATACCAGCAGGCATGATTCCGTAATAATAGATGGCCCAGGTCCACCCGCATGGCCCTGGCGCCGAGATCAATAGCCTGCTTGATCGACTTGATATAATACTCCTGGACATCGGGATGGAACGGATTAAGGTAGACCTGATCCGCGTTCATGCCGTTATGGCGGACAAGGATACGGCGTTTCTGTCCATCCTCGTCAATCTCGACCACACAGGTCCCCTGCCGTTCGCGGACGATCGTGTTGAAGACCAGGTCTTCCTTGCTCATCGAAACCTCTTCCTGGCTCAGTTCAGCCCGGTGGGCTGTCCAGGTGTAATTCTGCGCGTTGACCGCATCCGGAGACCGCCACGGGATAAAATCCAGAACCACTTCGATGCCATACCGCGCGGCCGCCCGGATGAACTTCCTTAATGCGCTCCGGGTCCTGCCTTTGCCCAGATCATCATTAAAGATCAGCATGCTGTAAATCGAGAACGGATTGCCGTGCTCTTCGGCCAACTCACCGAATCCGGGGATATTCTCGATTTTGCCCGGATAAAATTCGCTCATGATCGTGGCATTGCCTGCGGCAGGAAATTTTTTCTCCCAGGTCGGCCTGTTATGCAGGGCCTTGGAAATTTCACTGATCTTGTATATCCCGCCGCAGGGATAAATCCGGCCGATGCCCTGCGAGGCCCAGACCGGCAGCATCTCGGTAGCTTTCTTCAAACTATCGGTATAAATCACCCGGCCGTCTTTGGCCTCGGCGCCGAGATCCATCATCGGCACGGCCTTCATCAGGTTCCTGATCCGCCAGGGGGTAACCGATCGTCTTGAAAGGAATCTTCGGGCTCTGCCACGGCGCTTCGCAGCTTGCCGCGATTTTATCTTTCGCGTCATCCGGCGTTGGACTTTTGCCGCCCGGCCTTGGTTATTCTCCCGGGCGCCGACCAGGATCCCGGCCGGGATCTCTTCAGGCTTGATATTATTTTCTTGGTTGAGCCGGCATTCTGACTCATCCGTGAATTCCGCGTGCCAATAAATGCCGCCATCTTCAGGCGCGGTGGCAATAATAGCCTTAATGGTGCCTTCGTGGTCGAGCCGGACCTCAAGCCGGTCCTGGGCCGGCGACATGCGCACGGATTCAACCGTCAGGCCGCGGTGAATAACCCCATCGCTGTTAAGATGATCAACAGCCGCCCTTAGGTAAAAGAACCAACGGCTACCCACTTCTTTGCCGGCGACATCCTCAAAAATCCGGATCCAGTATTTGCGCGAAATCTCAGTCAGATCTCTTAAGGATATCATCCAGCAATTCAGGCCCATGCGCAGGCGACGGATACGCTCCTTGACCATGGCCAAATGGGTATGATTAATCGGTGTGGCGTAGAACGGGATGATTCCGCGGAACTGCGGTTTCTGCTCCAGATACGACCGGTGATGATGAACGAACTCCCGCCTCACCAAACCGCATTCGACAATCCGCTGCCGGACAAATTCGATCATAATGGCGGCGTTCTCAATCCGGATTAAATTATGCCAGGCGCGGGTGAACGGAATTCCGAATGCCTTGCTTTTGATTAATGCCTTCCAAAAACGCGCGTGCTTGCCCTCATACTCAACCGCCGCGTCGATAAAATCATCGCGGTAATCCAGCACATTCGAGAGACGCATGGCAAAGGCGCTTTCGGTGTCCAGATTGCACAATTCATCGTCCAGCAGGAAATTCTTCGGACAGATATCCTCATTGCCCAACAGATAAGACATCACGAAGAAGGCCGCGAAATGATCAATATGTTGCTGCGATCTCTGAAGAACCGGATGGGTCTCGGGGGCGCGCAGGTTCGGATGGCGCAGGTCATGAACCCAGGCAAAGGCGCCCAGGCCGAGCCCGTCTTCCTTTTCGATATGAATGGGATAATTCGGCAGGCCGGATCGGCCGTAAAAGGCCTCGATCTTACGCTCAAGCAGGGCTGTCGGAAACGGCTGGTAAATCGTCGACCATTCCTGCGGATCTTTACGCCCCCTCACCTTAACGGTGAGGACAACCCGTTTGACCGCGTCGACCAGCACCGCGCCGCTATTGATATCCGCCTCTAATCTGGCATCCATCTCCCGGCTCACCTGTTCGTCAATTCGGAAGGAGATAAATTTATCGTTATCGATTTTGTCCTGCGGGACCTCGATCTCGACCCGGAATGCCTTCGGCTCGATACTCTGCGGCCCCAAGGGACCCTCTTGCCCGTCGGTGCGCCGGAAATACGTCACTGTAGTATGCACATAAGTCTTTTGCCCGCGTGTTTCCCTCTTGAGATCCCCGCGCTGATAATACCGCCCCGGCAAGCCGAGTTCTTCCAAATCGACACGCTCAACGGAGACATCACCCTCCTTCCGACCAGCATGCAGCTGTTTATGAATATACCCGCCCGGCTCAAGCGCGGCCGCAAGCCGGTATTCGCAAACCGCCTGAGGATCGGCCTTGATCAGCCGGGTCAAAAATTCTTTATCCGCGTAGAGTTTGTTCTCTTCCGCGTGAAAGAGACAGCGCACGGTGTCTCTTCGCAGGTTCGGATTCTTATCCAAAAAGTTATCAACCGTATCCTGCTGGGCCACCCCTTCATCATCGGGGAATTTGCCATGAGAAATAATTTCATGATAAAGCAGCACGGGCATAAGGACATGCAGGGCGAGGGTATTGCGCAAGACCGCGTAGCTGAACCAGATCACGCCGTCTTCGCGGGTGGAGAGGTATTTCTGGGCGCGGAAACCGATCTCAAGGGTATCCTCCGACGGCCCGGTCTCAAGGCGCTCTTTCCAGCCCAGGATATACTGCCGGAATATCTTTTCTTCCTTGGATGTCAATTTATCTTCCGCGTGCCCGCCGGTCAGGGTCAGGGATACGCCGTCCTTGAGCGAAGCCTGATACCGGATATCCCCGCGCATGGACTCCTCCCAGCTCAAGGCGACCCTGATCGGCATGTTAACCGGCGGCGCGGCGGGAACGGAAACAGGCAGCAGCGGGCTATCTATGAGACCCGCATCATCATCTTCGGTTTCAGGCGCGGGTTGTTTATCTCCGCCCTCATCCGGGTACACGCTGCAAATAACCGCTTGATACAATATGTTTTCAAAATTCGGCCAAAGGGTTATTCTTGAAACAAAATATTGCTTGATCCCTTTTTCGGCTTTTGTATTTACCGCATGGCTTTCCTGGTTCAGCTCATGCCCCAGGGCCAGGGCTTTCTTAAAATCAGAGATGTTCTCGTCTATAAGGATGTAAAGAGTATCGCCTTCGATGTAGTTGGCGCCGTCAAAGGATGCGGCCGGCCCGGCGCAGATGACGATGGTCTTATTGGCGAGTTTTTCCGGCTTGTTTTGGCGGTAATAATTCAGCACTATCCGGATCCATTGAATGTCAACCTCCTGTTCCGGCTCGGTTATCCGCGCCACCTCCCTGCCCCAGTGATCAAGTCCGGCCCGGCGAATCTGTTCGACCTCGGCCTCGACGTCTTCGGGCGTGAAGCCTTCTTTGGATTTGGCCGGGTCATGGCTTTGAGAGCGCCCGCCAACTTCCATTGACAGCCGTCCCTGAGACTCCGCGAACAGTAAAGGTTGTCGCTTCAGGCGGTCATTGAGTTCGTCCTGTGCTTCCGTTTCTGTATTTTTATCGATATAATCCTCGGATCGAGCAATAATTATAAAGGCAGGTTTCAGGTTCTTTTCGTGGAGTATACGGACAATCGTCCTGACGCCCCGGCGAATCCGGTCATCGCTCGGCGCTATATCCTCGTGTTTGAGAATTAAATAATCCAGATCAATGGTGACGACAACGTTCCCGGCCTCGGCACTCATATCCCGGACCTCGACCCTTTCCATGGAAAACACCTTGGCCTGCCGGTCAAAATGAAGCCCGAAGCTTCCCGGATAAGCGCCCCCGAGTATCCAGTAATATTCCTTTAACAACCCTTCCTGGTATGCATATGAGACCCAATTCCAATCGCCCAGCGGGATATTCTCCCCGTTGCGATAAATCCTCCCGCACATATCCTTGACCGAGCCCTCTTCGGGTGCAGATGTCTTCCCCATATCGGAATGGGCGTCAAAATTAATAAGAATAATATTCCCTGCGGAAAGCTCCCTTTTTCGCACAGCTTCTCGCAATAAGAACAACGCTTCCTGGTGTTCGTCAACCCAAACAATTACCCTTCGGCGGGGGCCAGGACCTTTTTCCTTATCAGCCAAGCCCCCGTGTTCACCTATGCTGTTTTGCGACGTGAGACAGACGGGTACGTGCCCCGAAGTCTCTCCCTGATTTTCATCATCACACTCTTTCTTCCGTTCCGCCTTCGGCCTCGAGGATCGCGGTCTTAAGTTTGTCGCGGATGATCTGCGCCGTCTCGACGCTGACATCGACCCAGTTCTCGGTTGAGGTGCGGCCTTTGATCCGGCCCTGCGGGTCGATGTAGAAGTTGTACTCGTAGTTCCAGTCGGCGTAGGTCGCCTGAACAAAGCGGCCCTCGCTGCCCGGGAATACCCGTTTGATCCTGATCTCCTTAAGGTCGAACATGGTGTTACCTCCTTGTGCTCATGATTGCTCCGTCTTGCAACGGAATGATGATTCATCCCAGCCACGTGTCTATCTTGATCGGCGTTATAACGCCGTCTGATTTTGTGAATAACCGCCACGATCGCGGCGATGAGCAGAATGATCCTGACAACGGACGGGACAGACACGGCCACCATCAGGCCTCCCAGCCCGATTGTCCCTGCTTCGCGCAGTGTCCGCGAGTGGCCGCTGCGGGAGTTTCGGCCCGCATACATCTCCCTAATAAATTTGATTTCATCTGCCGGGAATCCGCTGACCCTAATAATCTGCGACAGCTTATCGCCGCGCTTAATCGACGCCAAGACCTGCTGACGCGTCGACTCATATTCCAGAGCAAACAGCCTCAATTGTGTCATGCTATCTTCTTTAGAAGATACGATTACAGGGATGTCCCGCATGATCATGGCCGCGCGGAGTTTCGCCAGCGCCATCTCTTTGCGGCGGAAGGCCATGACCCGTTTCACGCCAAGGGAGTCGGCGACCTGCTCCAGGGCCTTGGTCTTGCCCTGGCCGACCGCGAGCCCGTAATAGATGATCAAAGCGGTCTTTTCTTCTTTCGTCAGCCGCGCCAATGCCAAAAGTTCGCTCAGTCTGATCTCGCGGCCTTTGAATTCCATCCCACCCTGCTCAATCAGGCGCGCGATCATGCCGTCATGCCGGGTCGCTTTCTTGCGTTTCGGTTTTTTGTTGTTTGCCCGGCCTTTGGTCCGGACCCGATGCCTTTTATTCAATCTCCATAGCGTCCGCGTGCCGATCCCGAGTTCTCGGGCCAACTCATCACGCGTCATATCAACCTGTTGGCCGGCTCTGTCTGCCAAATATTTATCCGCGCGGCGCACATTTGCTTTAATCTCGGCCCGGCTTCTTCTTGCCGGCTTTGCCTGCCCGTTTATGTATTGTATATTATCTTTATGGGCCGCAGACGGTTGCTTCGCGGCATTGTCACCCACTGCCCCATCGGCACGCTCCTCTTGGATTGTCTCAGGCGGTGCTTCGGACTCGGCCCGGGCCAATTTAGGCACCTGGGCAGCCATTGATTCGGATTCGGGCTCGCTCTCGAACGAGGCCAGAATCTGCAAAAGCAAATCCCTGGCACCCAGCAAAGCTGTCCAGAGCTTTGTCTTAACCACAAACGTGCCTTCTTCCGCCTGTTCCTGCTCCTCTTCCTCTGCCCCCTCAACGGATTGATGATCCCGGACAATAGCCGCATCGATAGCCGCCATCATCTTTTGAATCACCTCGTGCGTTAAGACCATACCGATCGGCAGTGATTGCGCGTGAACCGCGACCGCAAAATAATTTGTCCCGGTATTTACCAGATACGGGGCCCCTGAATCCCCGGGCGTGGTCTTTCCGCCCAATAAAAAGACATGATCTCCGATCTTCAACAAGTACCCGGTCGATCTCGTCATATTCTCGCTACTGACCAGGGTGGCAATATCGCCCTGATCGAATTCCGGCTGAAAATCAATCACATCCAGTTCGGATCCCGGACCTAAATGCTCATCTTTACTGATCTCGGCCTGGCTGATACGCAGCAAGGCCAGATCCTGCCGGTCGGTCTTAAGGTCGATATGCCGCAAAATCACCTCAACCCAGCCCACGGTCTTCCCGGAGACCGTTGCAAGCCGGATATGGTCTTCATCCTTAACAATATGTGTGTTGGTCAAAAGGTAATAATACCCGTTGCTGTCACACACCACAAAAGCCGTTCCGAACCATTCCGGGCCTTCCGCTTTTAAAATCCTTCTTTCAAACACGCCCCGGTCCGCGGCCCTTCGAACGACCTTCTTGGCTGTTCTGGCGACATAATATCCTTCCTCAATCCTTTCAAAAACCGTCCTTAGATCATGGATATATCGCTCCACGTTCGGCTGTTCGAGAATAACGGGGAAGATATGCTTTATCTGTTCATGATATATGTGGCGCTCCAGGGTATACTTCCTTGAAAACGCCGCTAGGTCGGCCACGACATCCGGTTTCATCAATTTCGCGATCCATTGAATATGGGCTTTATCTTCTCCATAGAGTTGCGAGGCCCTATCCAAAACGGCACCCGTAAACCCGGCATAGACCGAATTATCGTTCATGGTCCTCACAAGTTGACTCAGGCCTTCCGTAATTTCCCGCAGATCATCGGCCTTAAAGATCCGGACAAAAATTCTCCAGCCGATAAGCTCATCCACTGCGGCATCAAGGAATGTTTCCAGCATGTCCGCGAACGCGGCCAGGGCCTCGATAAAATCTGTCTGCCGCGCGGCATGCTCGATGGCGGCCTTTATCTGATAATGATCAATCCCGTATGGCCTGCAGGAATCGATGAAGGCGCTGATCGCCGCCGGGCCGTAAACAGCCGCGCCGGGCTGCCGCACAGCCCGCTTAATGACGACCTTTCTCCTCAACTTGTTGATCTCTCGCCTCCCAAAGCCGACACTCAAAAATCTCTGTTTGGCCATATTAACGGCATCTATCTTATGTTTCTTCGTCCCGCGTTTCCTGTCAAATCCACGTCCGCTCCCTGCCTTGGCCTTAGCCTCGATATTGGCCTTCCCATGGCTAACTTGCCCGGCCGCGAAAACAAAAACCTCAGGACTAATCCCGGCCGGAAGAGCGGCACACTCAAACACGGCCTTTAATATAACCGCGAAACCGGCCAGGGCCAGGACCACCGCGAACACCGCCGGGTAAGCGGACGCGAACCAGATCCCCCCTAAAATGATGGTGCCGGATTCAAGCACCAGCCGGCGGCGCGGCTTGCCGTTGCGCCGCGTCGAATTTTGGGCCCAATCAGCGGACATACCCTGAATCTCACGCATTAATTTCATCTGATGCCGGGGCCAACCATATTCCGTCTCCAACCGGCTCAATGACCGGCCGGCCTCAAGTGCCGCACGAATGGCGATCCGCTCGCTGTGATACGGTTCATCCAAACTCAAAATGCGGCGCTGGGCAATAAAATCAGCCATGTCCGGATAACATTGCTCGGCGCCAAGAAAGATCAAGGCGGCTTTGACTTTGGTGCTGGCCGCTTCTATTTCGCGATGCACTCTGCTCCTTTTGCATTTCAACATGCCGGCAATCTCACCCTCTGTTCTCTCCTTACCTTTGCCGTATTTCAGGGCATAATACAAAGACAGGACAACGATTTGTTCTTGCGTCAGCCCCGTCATGCGGAAAATCAGCTTATTTCTAACGCTGAACCCGTTGATCCGCACCCGCCCTTTCTCAAGCAGCTCCGCAATCGTTCTTTCGCCTGGGGACATCTCTGTAATTGGCGCGTAGACCGACCCGGACCGCCTGATCGGCACCCGGCGGTCGTTTTCAGCCGGCCGCTGATTGTCTGCCGAACCGTCCAGCCTGGCTCCGACCCAGCCATTCTTAACCTCCTCAGGAATGTTCTTCGGGTCAAGATTCCTCATCTTGGTCAAATCATAAATTTTGTTCTCATGGCCCATAAAGGCCTCGGCGTGATAGATATGTTTCTTCTCGACATTGCCTTCGAAATTAATTATTGTTTCGCCTTGATACGTGATATAGACATCGCCTTTCTCCCCCCGGATAACAAGATAATATTCACCGGCCAGATCCTGTCCGATCAGGATATCCAGCCCGTTATCGGGCCGCATCAAGAACGGCAAGACGTCTCCCAGCAGCCAATGAATACCGATCTTGTTCTCCAGGGCCGGCTGGGGCAAAAAGTCCGGGATGAAGTCTTCCGCAATGAACAGACCTTTCCAGGCCTGTTTTGCCAACGCTGTCACCCGACCGAGCGCCTCGGGCAGACAATCCGGCATATCACCCCCCTGCTGCATGTGCAGCAATACTCCAAGAACTTTCCTGGTTGTATCGTCAGGCTCCATCTCCCGGAAGCGGTCGGACGGTTTCTCCCTCCAGATATTTTTGAATCGATCTCCCATATCCGCGCCGAGCATGTCACGCGCATGGAAATCATCCGGCCGGATCTTTTGCTTATCATCCAGAAAATCATCCCGCCCCTGTCGGGAAATAAAGAACACCGGTTTCTGCGCATCCCAAATCCCCCGCTTGCTGTTCGTGCTGCCGGTGAATTTAACCGGGATATAGCCTTTTTCGCCGACCAGATAAAAAATTCGATTGACCATAAAGTTGATCGGCGCGGACGAATAAAGCTCAAATGCCATATATTGTTCAAGAATGCTCATGACTGATCTTAACGGCACCAGCGGCCTTGATCCGCCGGGCATATCGGCAAAAAAGACATAAAAATCGGGAAATTCACTCAGCCAATCAGCCATCTCTTTCGGGGAAACCGGGTGAGGGCCGGTTTTAGTCTTATACTGGGCTAATCTTGCCGTGATACAAACCTTGTCCCAATCAATCCGCTCATGCAATTCCGCGAACGAAGCGTATAAATCTTCAGGGGAAATATTTGCCGCCCGCTCACCGAGATCATCAGAGAATTCATCCGTCAGATCTCTAATCTCATCGCCGTGAGAAGACAAAATCGTTTCTATCTCGGCATCGGTCCAATCCGTCAAATCGGTTTCATCAACCTCTTCCATTGAAAAATTTTCTTCCGTTTCGTCTAGATCAAATCCCGGTTCATCGCTGGACCAGCCATAACGCCCGAAATACAAACCGATATAGGCATCATCTTCCAGCTTACCGACCCCTTTGACAGCCGCCTCACTGATGTGGTAAACGGTTGCGTCATCAATTTCGGACGGCACGGCATCCACAAAGATCGGCGCATCCGCGCCAAAGATGCGTTTAACCGCGCTGACCCTGACCGCCCGGACCTTCCTGCCGGCAAATAAGAACACGCGGGTGTCTTCGGGTCTCAATTCGCGAATCAATTTCTGCCGCCATTCAGAGTTTAAGGCCGTGTAAAGACAATTCGGCCTGAAACCTTCGGCCACGCCCGCGATCTCGGCGATCAGCCGGCCCGTTATAATCGAATCTAATATTTCTTCCCTCAAAACCTCAAGGATCTCTTTATCATTCCCGACCTTGACGATCTCAGCCCTGCCATCGCGGCGGTATTTCGCCACAAAGACCTTGCCGCCGCGATGTCTTTCGCCATAGCGGATATCCCGCCAATAAATAACGCCGGTGACAAAATGCCAAAGCGGCGATTGAATATAATTCAGGAGTTCGATATCTTTCTCAAGCCCCAGGAATATCTCCGGCGCCTTGTAAATCTTCTCCAGTTGATCCTTCCATAACTCCCGCGGATGGTTGTGCAGCTCAACGGCCAACGGATTGAAAACGGCCTTCACCACAGAACTAACCTGATTTTCCTTGCCCTGGGCCTTACCCTGGCCTTTGGTCACGGTCCAAAACACCGTTCCGTTAACCTCGATCTTGGTCACCGCGATTTCGTAATTATTCAAATCAGCCGCGGCCAGCATCAGGGAGGCCACAACGATATCCAAGGCGTCCGTGAGATGCAGGACCGTTTCACTCTCAGCGTCTTCTATCGCTCGCATGAGATCGACAAACTCGACCTCAACGCTCATGGCCTTAAGTTTGCGGCGGACTAGATTCTCCTGCCATCCCAGTTCGGGCATGACGTCATGCTGTTTCAGATCCTCAACCGCACGCATGACCGCGGTGAGGATATGTTTGTTCGCAGGGATTTTTTGTTCCGCCTGTAATATATATTGATCGATCAAGTCGTGGACATACTCGATCCCGAGTGCGGAAAGCTGATAATGCAGGATCTCTTCGGCAAGAATAATTTGCTGAAGGGTCCGATGATCCGGGCCGGGCGGGCCGCGGGTGATAA
>CAZBSU010000039.1:0-11903 GCA_964494745.1 uncultured Planctomycetales bacterium
GGACCTTTCCGGCCGCGCACGGTTTCTTCGATTCGGTTTTGCCGCATGAATTGGGTCATATCGTGTTCCGCGACTTTATCGGCCCGTCGATCTCGGTGCCGCTGTGGATGGATGAGGGCGTGGCGATGTATCAGGAGAAGGCCAAGCGCTGGGGCGCGCATAAGGTCGTCCAAGACGCGATTGATTCGGGTCGCTTCGTCCCTTTGCGGGAACTGTCCCGGATTCGTTTGCGCGGCAACTTGACCCGGGACGATATCGATTTATTTTACGCCGAGGCGGCCAGTGTGGTTAATTTTATGATCAAAGAGATGGGGCAGCACCGTTTTCGGGATTTTTGCCGAAAATTGCGACTGGGGCAGAGTTTTTACCAGGCCCTAAAAAATGCCTACAGCCGTTTTGACGAATTGCAGGATTTGGAAAATGCCTGGCTCAACTTTTTGGAGCGTCAGTAGGACTCATGAACGGTCATTATCATTTCATCGGAATAGGGGGCATCGGCGTCGGCACATTGGCGTCGCTGGTTTTGGGGCAGGGACGAACGGTGTCGGGATCGGATATCGCGGAAAATGAAATGACGCGCTCCCTGCGCGAGCAGGGGGCCAGGATTCATATCGGTCATGAGCCCGGTCATGTCCAGGGCGCGGATTGCGTTGTTTTTTCATCGGCCATACGGGCCGATAATCCTGAGCTGGTGGCCGCGCGCCAACAGGGCATACTCATTTTGAAACGGGCGCAACTTTTGGCCACCTTGATGAAGGATCAACTGAGTATCACGGTTGCCGGGGCGCATGGAAAAACCACCACAACCTCGATGGTTGCCAATTTGCTGATCACAGCCGGGTGGAACCCGACTGTCGCGCTCGGCGGGATTTTTAAGAACGGGTCTCCCCGGGCCTGTATCGGCGACGGCCGGTATTTTGTCGCCGAGGTGGATGAGAGTGATGGCTCTTTTCTGTTTTTTCAGCCGCGGTACGCGATCATCACCAATATCGACCGCGAACACCTCGATTATTATGGGGATTGGCAGCGGATTCAAGCGGCCTTTCGACGATTTATGGAGCAGACGGATCCACAGGGGAAACTGATTGTCTGTGGGGATGACCATGTCCTTGTGGAACTGGCCCGCCAAACCCGCCGGCCGTTGATGACCTACGGTTTCGGTCAAGATAATGATATCTGGGCCAGCGGTTTACGTTTCCAGGGATGTTCCTCCCGGTTTGATTATGCCATGCGTAACGGCGAGAAAGGGACCGTGCAGCTTCTCTTACCCGGCCGGCATAATGTGCTTAATGCCCTGGCCTGCATGGGGCTGGGGCGTTGCTTGGGTTTGGATCAACATGCGATCGACGAATCCTTTCGTTTTTTTCAGGGCGTCAATCGGCGCTTTCAGATCAAGGGGCGGGTTGACGGGATCATGGTGGTCGATGATTACGGCCACCATCCGACCGAGATGACCGCTACGCTGGAAGCCGCCCGGGCCTTGGATAAAAAACGCATGATCGTTGTTTTTCAACCGCATCGCTACTCGCGTACCAAGGCCCTCAAAGACGAATTTATTAAATGTCTGTCGGCCTGCCATTATCTGATCGTGACGGATATTTATGCCGCCAGCGAGGCGCCGCTCGACGGTGTTTCGGGAGAGGCCTTATGCCGGGAGATCAAGCCCGGGCCGCATCAGACTGTCCAATATGTTAGGCGGGAGGCGATGGGCGAACACCTGCTTAAGATTGCGCAAGCGGGTGATTTGATCCTGACTTTGGGGGCCGGGGATATCTATCGCGCGGGGGAGGAGTTTTTATCCGCCCGCGCCCATCATTCCGTGTCGCCTTCTGCGGGGGACGAAAAGTCATGACCGACACCTCCTTATCTCATCACAGAATCGGGGTATTGATGGGCGGGTGTTCTTCCGAGAAAGAGATCTCTTTGAAGACCGGCCACGCCATTGCGCAGGCCCTCACGGCCGGCGGGTGTCAGGTCGTCCCGATCGAGTTGCAGCGTCACGCTGAAGAAGAAGTCCTGGAAGCCGTAACCAAAAATAATATCAGCCTGGTCTTCATTGCGATGCATGGGGCCTTTGGCGAGGATGGCACCTTGCAGGCGATTTTAGAAAAAAAGAACATCCCGTTCACCGGCTCGGATTCACGGGCCAGCCGCTTGGCGATGAATAAAGGCACGACTCAGCAGATCATGCGCCAGAACGGCATCGATATTCCTGAATACCGGATTATCGAGGACATGTCGGCGGGATTGGATACCTTAACGAACGAGATCCACCGTTGTCCGCTGGTGGTCAAACCCGCCGCAGAGGGTTCAAGCGTGGGGATAACGATCATCCGGCATCCTTCCGAAGTCCCATTGGCTTTGGAGCAGGCCTTGGCGCTGGGGCAACAGGCTCTTCTCGAGCGCTATATCCCGGGTCGGGAGATTACCGTCGGGCTGCTGGGCGATCAGGCCTTAACGCCGATCGAGATCAGGCCTCGGGAGGGATTTTTCGATTTCAAAGCCAAATATGAAAAAGGCCGCACGGAGTATCTCATTCCTGCCCCTATTTCAGGCCAGGCCACCCGGGCCGTCCAAGAGGTGGCCCGGCGGGCTTTTGATCTGCTGGGATGCCGGGATTTTGCCCGCGCGGATTTTATCCTCGATGAGCAGGACAGGCCGTTCTTTTTGGAAATGAACACGATCCCGGGGTTTACGTCCACGAGTCTCTTGCCCATGGCCGCCCGACAGGCCGGCCTTTCTTTTGAAGACTTGTGCCTGAGAATTTTGGGATATGCCTTAAAGCGTCACGCCAGCCAGGTAACTCAATAAGGAAAAAGGTTATGCCGCGAAAAAAAAGACCCCGCTCGGGTGGCCGGAAAACGAAACAAGACCCGACCGTCTTGATCAGGTTTTTCCAAGTGTTGTTGATAATGGTCATTGTTGCCTTCGCCGGTTTTTTGATTTTCAATAACACCAGACATTTTCTTTATCACACTGATTTTTTTGCCGTCAAGGAGGTTGTGAAAAGCCCGTCGTTGTCTTTTATCAGTTCCCGTTATTTGCAAAACCTTCTGGGGCGCAATATATTCACGATTGACCTCAAGAAGGTTCAGCAGCAGCTGCAGAAGCAATATCCGCATATCGATCAATTGCGGGTTGTGCGGGGATTTCCCAACCGTCTTTACCTTGATGCCCGGACGCGTGACCCGTTGGTTTGGGCCAGGATGGGAGGGCAGCCTTTTTTTCTCGACAAAAAGGCCATCGTCTTGCCTGTCGAAAAATCGACCTCATCCTTTCCCGAGATTTTGGGATTGGATCAACAGCGTCGCTTTGTGGTCGGGAAACCCTTGGCGGGAACCCGTATTCGGGTTGCCCTGGACATCGTCCGGACGATCCAGTCGGATGCGTATTTATCGGCCTACGCCGTTAAAAAGGTCGATGTTCAGCATTTATCCCGGATAGGTGTGACTCTCGAGTCTGCTCAAATCCCCCTCATGTCGATTCGGTTTTCGGTCATTATGGATGATGACCGCATTTCGCAAAAGGTCAAAACATTAGGCATTTTGTTATCGCAGGGGAATTTGAATCCGCAGGAGATCAAATACATCGATTTGCGTTTTAAAGAACCGATTCTTGCCAGAAAGTAAGTCCCTAGGTTTTTCAGAAATCATGATTAAAAAGTTCGCCAAAGAGCGTTATAGTTGCGGTCTTGATATCGGTTCGCAGTCGGTCAAGGCCGCGTTGATCGAGATACGCGAACAGCAGAAACCGGCCTTGGTGGGGGTCTATGAGACCCCCACCAGCGGTTACCTGGATTCCTCGGTGACGAATCTCGAGGATTTAACCGAATGCATTCACGCGGCCGTCTCGGGCCTGTCGCGAAAAACCAAGGTCAAAATCCGCGAGGTTCAGCTCGGTGTCGGAGGGGGGTTATTGACCACCCGTTCGAACCATGCGGCTATCCCGCTGGTCGACCGCGGACATAAGGTGATCTCCAACGGGGACCTCCGTCGGCTGCATGCCCAGGCCAAGTTATTAGGGACCCAAATAGACGAGATTGTCCTGCATCATTTCCCCGAATTTTATAAAGTGGATGATGTCAATATGGCCACCCATCCGGTCGGTTTGCATGGCCGCAAACTCGAGCTGAACAGTCAGTTGTTGGTGGTTAAGAATACAGTTATCAAAAATTTAACCACGGCGGTTCACCAGGCCGGATATGATTTTGCCCAGATTTTTTACAATAGCTATGCCGCCAGCTTCGCGGGTTTGAGTCATGAACAAAAACAGGCCGGGAGTATCTTGATCGATATCGGGTCCTTCTTTTCCAGCATCTTGTTTTTCAAAGCGGGCCGGCTTGTGGAGGTGGCGCATATCCCGTGCGGCGGTCGGCAGATCACCCAAAATATTGCCCGGGAGCTTAGCCTGACTTTTGATCTGGCCGAAGATATCAAGAAATCATACGGTTCTTTGGGCTTAACGGATCATCAGGGGGATGAGGATATCCTGATCAAGCAAGAAGAGGGATATCTTCCCATCAAGAAACGTGATATTGCCCACGCGATCAATCCGGTTTGTGAACAGATCGTGTCGGAATTGATCGCCGCGATCAAGACAGCTCCGTCCGGGGATCAGATGAATCGCGGTATCGTTCTGGGCGGGGGAGGGGCTTTGTTGCCCGGGTTGCCCGAGAGAGTGGAACGGGAGATACATATGCCGATTCAGGTCGGCCGTATTCAGATGGCCACGCGTAAACTAAGTTATGCCCCCAAATTTTTGGCCGCGGTGGGATTGAACCAAACGGCCATGGCCTCGGATCCGGGGATGTCTGCGGGTGTTCCTCCTAAGGGCAAACATTTTTCACGCCTCATCCACAGGATCGCCGAACTGTATCAGGAATATTTCTGAAAGTCGGCCCCGGGAGGGCAAGTGGCCATCGGGATTAATTGTGTTGTTTGATCCTTAAGAGGTTGTAGCTGATCTCCTTGAGGACGACGCGGATGCGCGTGATCTCATTGAAGATATACAGCATCCAAAAAGAATTGAGCAGGATCAGGATCGTGATCAGGAGATTATTGATGGATTTTTGCGAAAGCAGTTGGGTTGTCAGGTCCTGACGGCTGGCCTGAGCCGCCAGATCGAGACTGTGAAAGGTATTGAAGAGGAACATAAAGAAAATGACAACCAAAACGAATTCAAAAAAGATGATATAAAAATGTCGCAACATCCAGCGGGCGCAGGTCCTGTCCAGATAGCGCACCTTGGACATGAATTCATTGAATGTCATGGGAACTCCTTTCTGATACGTCTCATTTTAATGCCTTTCGTGGGAATAAGCAAAATTTTTTCGCTTTTTTTTTGACCCCTGTCCTGAAAGAATATCGAAAATATTTCATTTGCGGAGGAAATCTGGTAAACTTATATTAATTGCGATTTCATCCTAACCCTAGGGAGACCTGGATCATATGCGTCCTAACGTCAAAGGGATATTCTTTTTATCTTTCCTGTTTCTGCTGGCAGGGTGCTTCCCGCCACCGCCAGAGCCGGCTCGGACCGATTCTTCAACGCAGGCGGCTCCGTCTCAACAAAATATTCCCGAACGCACCAAGCCCGGCGAGAAATACTATCAATATGACGAGGAAGGCCGGCTTATTTCTGAAGGATATATCGAGCACGGGCAATTGTATCAAGTCCGGTATTCTTATAATTATCATGGCAATCTCGAGTCAAGGGCCGAATATGTCAACAATAAACTCCACGGGGTCTATCAGGGATTCAGCCCTTCCGGGGCCATGCATGTGGAACAGATCTTTAAGGACGGCAAACCCAACGGCCCCAAGCGCGAATATTCCCCCAAAGGCGTTCTCTTGGCCGAGAAGAATTATAAGGATGGCCAGCTGTCTGGCATCTCCAGGGAATATGCGAACGGGGAACTGATCGCCGAAAAGAATTTTCGCAATGATCAACTAAATGGTTTGACCAAAGAGTATTATCCGAACGGCAATATTTACATGGTCAAGACCTATAAGGACAATGTCCTGCACGGGTTGACCTGGGAATATGACGAAAAAGGGAATCTGACTTTCGAATACCTGTATAAGAACGGAGAAATGGTGTCCCATAAAGAATCTTATCCCAGCGGATCGCTGATGCGCGAAACCATTTTGGAGTACGGGATCGAGGTCTGGATACGGGAATATTACGAAAGCGGCGCCCTGATGCGGGAGAAAATTTTTGAAAATGGCCGTCCCGTCGAGGTCAATGAATTTTATGAAAACGGGGCAATTATGTATAAGCGCGTCTTTAAAGAAGGTATCCTTGTCCGGCAGGAACAATATGACCTGCAGGGCAATCTTTTGAACGTTCAGACCTACTGATCACTGCCTCGCCTTTGATGCATCAATTCCTGCTCCGCATGAACCTTCATTTTATTTATCAATGATATTCACCGTCATTTTTATTCTTTTTTTTACAACGATCTCTACAAACGCCTGTTCGGCTAAGGGGGCTGACATGAAGGAACAACGCCGGGATATGGTCAAATATCAGATTCACAGGCGGGGCGTCTCCGATAAGAGGGTCTTGGACGCCATGTTGGCGGTCGAGCGCCATCTTTTTGTCCCAGAAGGGAGCCAGGACTTAGCCTATACGGATCAGCCGCTGCCGATCGGTTTGGGACAAACAATCTCCCAGCCGTATGTCGTGGCGGCAATGACGGCGGCCCTCGATCTGAAGCCTGCGGATAAGGTGCTCGAGATCGGCACCGGGTCGGGTTATCAGGCTGCTATTCTCGGGGAGTTGGTCCAAACGGTTTACACGATGGAGATCGTCAAGCCTTTGGCCGACCGGGCCCGGCTTCTTCTGGACCGGTTGGGATATGGAAATATTTTTGTCCTTCATGGGGACGGATACAAGGGGTGGCCCGAAAAGGCCCCTTTTGATGCCATTATCGTGACGGCCGCTCCGCCCGAGGTCCCGTCTGCCCTGATCGAACAATTGAAGGTCGGTGGCCGGATGGTGATCCCGGTCGGTACCGGTTTTCAGAGTCTGCTGCTCCTCACCAAAACGCCTTCCGGTCTTAAGCAGGAGACATTATTCCCGGTCCGGTTTGTCCCCATGGTGCCCGGAAACGATTCCCCGCAAACATTTTAGCTGTCGTTGCCCCCGTTGAAAGAAAACGTTTTCCTTCCCCGGCCCTTCCTGACTTGCATTTCCATAAGGATGTTTTATACTTCAGGCATGATTTGGGCAGCAAGCAAAAAGTCCCTTAATTGGGCCGTCATCCTGGCCATCTTTTTACCCTTGGCCCTGTGCAGCTCGCTGGAAGCCAAAGGCGAGATCAAGGACGGTTTTTTTCTTGTACACAAACCCGCGATATTTTACGGTCCCGGGACCTATTTCCAATCTTTGGTCTTCTTTGAGGACCAAAAGAGGGATGGGGTCGATATCAGTTATTTGAAAGACGGGGATGTCCAGCAACTCTTGCATTATGAAAGAAACCGTTTAAACGGTTCTTGCGTCGGATTTTATGATAATGGCAACATGGCCTATCGTTTAAGCTATCGCCAGGGATTGCGCCATGGACAGGCCCATTATTATTATGAAGATGGGCAGCTGCGGGCCGTGATCCATTATTACTACGGCCGTCCGGACGGAACGGCTAAGTTTTATAACCGCAACGGTATTCTCAAGAAGATGGCCCTTTTTGATCGCGGCCGTTTGGCTCAAGTCAAATAAACCTGCCGGTTTTTTTGTAGATATTTCCATCCTTGTCAGCAAGTCACTTTCGAGTTAGAATAATATTCCTTTATTTCCCGTAAATCATTTTTACTAGGAAGGAGTCCTGCGTGGCTGCTGTCAAAATTTATCTCGATGAGAAGGACATTCCCCGCCAATGGTATAATCTGGGTGCCGACCTGCCCAATCCCGTCCTGCCGCCTCTTGGTCCCGATGGTCAACCCATATCTCCCGACCAGTTGGCAAAGGTCTTCCCGATGAATTTGATCGAACAGGAGGTCAGTCGGGAGCGCTGGATTGATATCCCCGAGGAAATCCTGGAGATACTTTATCGCTGGCGGCCGTCCCCGCTGCGGCGGGCGAAATACCTGGAGCAGTATCTGCAGACTCCGGCGCGCATTTATTACAAGGATGAAAGCGTCAGCCCTCCCGGGAGCCACAAACCCAATACGGCCGTGGCGCAGGCCTGGTATAACAAACAGTTCGGGATCAAAAAATTAACGACTGAGACCGGGGCTGGTCAATGGGGCTCGGCCTTGGCCTTCTCCTGCCGTTTGCTCGGCCTGGAATGCAAGGTCTACATGGTCCGGATAAGCTTCGATCAAAAACCTATGCGCAAGACCATGATGCAGACATGGGGCGCGCAATGCCTGCCCAGTCCGAGCGATCAAACCGAAGTGGGCCGCAAGATACTGGCTGAGATACCGGATACACCGGGCAGTCTCGGTATTGCCATCAGTGAGGCCATCGAGGAAGCGGTGTCCGATTCTTCGGGTCAAACCCGGTATTCTCTCGGAAGTGTGCTGAACCATGTCCTTTTGCATCAGACCATCATCGGACAAGAGGCCAAAAAACAGCTGGAAAAAGCCGGAGAAAACGGCCCGGATGTTATTATCGGCTGTGCCGGGGGCGGCAGCAATTTTGCGGGCTTGTCTTTCCCGTTTGTCTGCGATAAGATTCATGGAAAAAAGATCGACATCATTCCGGTTGAATCCGCTTCCTGTCCCAAGATGACCCGGGGTCTTTTCTCGTATGACTATGGGGATACGGGCGGGATGACGCCGCTTATGGCCATGTTGACACTGGGACATGGTTTTATCCCGGCCCCGATTCATGCCGGCGGGTTGCGTTATCATGGCATGGCACCGCTGATTTCGCAGGCGACCGTTGAGGGTTTGCTGGCACCGCGTTCCTACGATCAGATTAAGGCCTATGAGTCCGCCTTGATCTGGGCCCGGACCGAAGGTTCGATTTGCGCCCCGGAAACGAGTCATGCCATTACCGCTGTCATCGACGAGGCCCAAAAGGCCAAACAGGAGGCCAAGGAAAAAGTCATCCTTTTCAATTACAGCGGACACGGGCTCATGGACCTGGCTGGTTATGATAAATTTCTAACCGGACGTCTTGAACAGTATGTTTTGCCGGAGGAGGAATTAAATAAATCCACGGCGACCCTAAAGGATATGCCCGAGGCCGTTATCCGCAAAACAGGCAAATGGTAAACGGATGGCAAGGTCTTTTTGTCATTATCATCCCGAGACGATCGCGATCGAAAAGTGCACCCGTTGCCAAAAGCCCTTGTGTGAGAGATGCCAGCTTATCGTTAAGGGAAGTATCTTTTGTGCGGAGTGTTCCCGGCTGACCATAGCCGGGATCACCCTGACACCCCGCCGAAGTCCCGCGTTTGCCGCCCTCCTGACCCTGTTATTCCCCGGAGCCGGCCAGGTTTACAACGGAGAGATCGGGAAGGGTTTTATCGTCCTGGGGACCTTCTGGCTGATTATCCCCTGGGGCTACGGCATTTATGATGCTTATGCGACGGCCCGCAAGATTAATGTGCATCAGGTCGCCACGCGTCTGTCCATGCCAGGATTTTTGAGTTTTGTGGTTTTGGTTCTCGGCGTATATATCGTTTTGGCCGGAGGCGCGGCGCGTTATCGTCAGCGCATCCGACCGGAAAGACGGATCCAACAGGCGCTGTCTCAATTGGCTGAATCACTTGAATCCTATCGCTGGGGACATAGTTCGTATCCTCAAAGTTATGCCCAATTCATCTCAGCAGCCTCAACGCCGTGGGACGTTATGATTTGCGATACGGTCTTGCATGGATATCGGATTGAATGCCAGTTCTCTATAGACGGCTATAAGATCGCGGCCACTCCGAAGGCCGGGATCAAATCCATAGGGCCGGCCTATCTTTTGCAAACAGGCGGGGTGATATCCACTCCGTAATCTTTCAGATGTTTATCTTTGCGCGCAGGAAGTTCGTCTGTCCATCTCGTCCTGTCATCATCTATCTGATGGCCCTGTGGGCCATTGTCTTTGTTGTCTTCTCCCCGGTATTGTCCCATCAGTTCACCCATTTTGACGATAATTTTCAGGTCTCGGAGAATCCCTTGATACGGTCTTTGGATTGGGACGGGCTTCTGGATATATTTCAAACATCCGTCCTGGGTGTTTATTCCCCTTTAGCGACATTGTCTTTCGCGTTGGAATACCGGTTTTTTGGTCTGGATCCGTTTGTTTACCATCTTAATAATTTACTTCTGCATATGGCGGTGAGCAGCTTGGTTTTTGTGCTGTTTATCAGGCTAGGGCTTTCTTTTCCAGCCGCGGCCTGGGCTGGTTTGATATTCGCCGTTCACCCGATGAAGGTCGAGTCCGTTGCCTGGATAACAGAACGTAAGGATGTCTTGTTTGCGTTATTTTATTTATTGGCAATTATGGAATATATCTTTTATCTCGAGAAAAAAACCACTGTCAGATATATAGTTACATTAGTTTTGGCCTTGCTGAGCGTTTTGGCCAAACCAATGGCCCTAAGCCTGCCTTTGGTTTTGCTGATCCTTGATTGGTGGTTTGAGCGAAGATTGAGTCCTCGGATTTTTATTGAAAAGATCCCTTTCCTAGCCATTTTCAGTCTGATTATCTGGCAGACTTATGCCTTGAATATCGAATTCTCAACGCATACCCTCTTCCAACAATGGCTGATCTGGTTTTGGTGCCTGTCCTTTTATTTCCAGAAATTTTTTATGCCGCTCCATTTATTGCCTGTTTACCGGCTGCCCGAACCGGTGGCGTTAACCCAACCGGTTTATATTCACTCTGTGTTGATAGGGGTGGCGGTATTTATGTTGTGGTGGTCTTGCCGAAAGGACCGCTGGGTTCACTTTTCCTTTTTGTTTTTCTTCGCGGCGCTTTTCGCGGTGATCCGTTTTTCGAACATATCCGGATTGAATATCGTGGCGGACCGTTTTCTGTATTTGCCCTCCATGGGCCTGTGTTGGGGGTTGGCTTATCTGATGGAAAAGATCTATGTTCGATTAAGATCAAAAACAAAATTCGGGACAATTTTTCTTTTTGTGATGCTTATGCTCATCATCATTTTTTGCGGCCTTCAAGCCCATCGTCAGGCACGTATATGGAAAGACGACACGACTCTATGGGAGCATGTCCTGGCCAGAAATCCCGAAGAGGCCGTGGCCTATAACAATCTCGGATTGGCCCTTGTTCACCGCGGGAAACCCGAGCGTGCTCTGGCCTATTTTGACAAGGCCCTTTTTTATAAACCCGGGCATATTTCTGCGTATAATAACCGGGCCATGGTTCATTTGGGCCGAAGGGATTATGAGAAGGCCCTGGCCGATCTGAATCAGGCCCTGGAACGTCAGCCGCGCTATGTTCAGGCCTTGATGAATCGCAGTCAGGTCTATGCCGATCTGGGACGGCAGGATTTGGCGTTAAAGGATCTGGACCAAGTCCTTGCCCTTGATCCGGATTTCGGTGATGCCTATCTGCGCCGCGGCCGAGCCCATCTGGCTTTAAAAAATCGCAGCCAGGCCTTGCGCGACTTTGAACGGGCAATTCAACTTGCGCCGGAATCCCCGGCGGCATACAGCCACCGCGCCTTTTTGCGCATCTTATCCGGGGATTATGCTGAGGCCTTGGAAGACTTTAACCGCTTGAGCCAATTGCGTCCGCTAACCGTGCGGGAATTCAACCAACGTGGCATCCTGTACTCTTTCCAGAACGACTTGACCGCGGCCATTGAAGATTTTAACCAGGCCTTGAAGATCGATACGGTCAATGCCGAGGCGTATAATAACCGGGGCAATATTTATTTTCGTCAGGGGGCGTTTAACGCCGCTTTTCAGGATTTCAATCAGGCCCTTGAGCTCAATCCC